>WAKF01000076.1 GCA_015523465.1 Aeropyrum sp. | reverse complement strand
TCTAGCAGGTCGATCCGCTTGTCTAGCGCGTCTATGCGCTTATCCAGGCCGTCTATGCGCTTGTCTAGAGAGTCGATCCGCTTGTCTAGGTCTCCTATCCTTTCTGCTATCTGTGTTAGTGCTCCCTCTACCCTCGCCATCCTCTCCCTCAGGCTCGATAGCTCTCTCTCAACGCCTCCGAGCCTCTCTTCCAGCTTGTCGATCCTTGACTCTAGCCTCCCTAACTCAGCCCTAAGCTCGTCTCTCACAGCCCTGGCTTCGCTTCTAAGCTCGTCCCTTAGCCTCTCTAGGTCGTGTTTCGTAGCCATGTCACGGAGGACGGCGTTTATCAATGCAAGCCTTACATCCTCGTCCATAACCAGAAGCTCTGCAAGCCTCCTCCGAGCCTTAACATCCTCCTCAAAAAGCCTGACAATATCACCGGCAGTAAGACCAGCCACTCCCGCCAGGCACCCCCTAAAGCATGTGTAAAAATACCACTTTATATATGGTCTCTATTGCTTTTTCGAGGAGTTTGTCTGTATGAAGAGGTTTTTTGAAAGTCTCTAGGCTCCGAATACTTGGATGATAGTTGCAGGGTTGCGTTATTTAGAAATTAAGTGGATGAGGCCGGAATAGTTGGTTTCTTACATTGTCAAAGACCCGCCGCTCGAGTTTCTACAGTCGATGAGCTATGCTGTTGCGGGGAATCTCGAGATTCACGGCTAGCTAGCATGAATGGGGTTAAGCAACTCACTCGACTCGTAGGTCTCCCGGTGAGGGCCCTCTCATATTTTAAGTGCTCTGGTGCTATGGGGGTTTTGGGGTTGAAGGGTTTGGGTAGGAGGCGTAAGAGGATTAGGAAGGTGCAAAAGACTATACCCCCGATATATAAGAGGTATTTCACGTGCCCTCAGTGTGGGCGCCTCACCTTAACCGTTAGTTTGAGGAAGGTCGAGGGTAAGAGTGGGGTTAAGATTGCTGAGGTTCTGTGCGGCTCGTGTGGTTTCAGGTGCTACCTTGAAGTTCCTGATGTTGTTGAGAAGATAGACGTGTATAATATGGTTGCCGACATGCTATACTCGGGTGACACTTCCAGGTGTAAGGAGGAGCCGGGCGAGGTCCTAGAGGGGGAAGGTGTTGAGGGGGAGGGTTCTGAGCTATTTGAGGGAGAGGAGACGGAGGAGTAGGCTTCATTTCACGCTAATAGACCCTGACAAGACGGGCCCGGGGGAGGCTAGGGAACTTGCTGGGAGGGCTGCTAAGGCTGGCAGCGACGCTATATTAGTGGGGGGTAGCCTGGGGGTTCTTGAGAGTGAGACTGAGGCTGTGGTTAAGGAGGCCAAGAAGTCGGGGCTCCCCGTGATCCTATTCCCTGGGGGGCTCACTAACGCTGCTAAGAGTGCCGACGCAGTGTTATTCATGACCATACTAAACAGCGACGACCCGTACTACACGGGTATAATACAAGTCCAAGGGGCCCTACTAACCCTTAAGCTTGGTTTAGAGGCCATTCCTACGGTCTATGTGATAGTGGGCTATGGGGGCGCCGCCGGCTTCATGGCTAGAGCCCGGCCTGTGCCCTACGAGAAGCCCGAGCTAGTAGCGGCTCACGCCCTCGCGGGGGCCATGATGGGGGCTGCAATCGTGTACTTGGAAGCTGGAAGCGGGGCTCCAAGGCCTGTGCCGCCGGAGTCTGTAGCGCTCTCAAAGAAGCTTTTGCTCAAGGCTGGCTATGACGACGTGATCCTGACTGTAGGGGGAGGTGTTAGGACGCCTGAGGCAGCAGCTAGCCTAGCAGAGGCCGGAGCCGACGCCCTTGTAACGGGCACGCTGGTCGAGGAGGATGTAGGATCGCTGCCAGAAGTCATTGAGGCTTTCAAGTCGGGACGGGGTAGGTCCTAGCAGCCTAGCACTCCGACGCCGACACTCTCTCAATGTCAACTCCATACTTCTTCCTGAGAGCCTCTTCCATGTCGACTCCCAGCAGGTTGGCTATGCTGAAGGTCCACGCAACGACGTCGGCTAGCTCCTCCATTGCGGCCTCTCTATCACCCTTGAGTAGCGTCTCCGCCAGCTCTCCAACTTCTTCCACTAGCCAGGCAAAGGTACCCATTAAACCCCTTTCTCGGTCCCTCTCATAGTAGGCAGCCCTCATAGCATGCTGGAACCTCTTAACGGTAAGTTCCGTCTCCCTGCAGCCCATCCTCTGCCTCCCTAGAGAGACTCAAGTTTATAACCTAGGCGTCTTATTTAGGCTTCTAGGGTTTTAGCTGGCAGGTGAGGGAGACTTTATGGGGGGTGCCGGCAGGTCCTTACCTATACTAGTGCTCATAGTATTGACGCTTCTCTCTGTCGCCGCAGCCTATCCGTCATATTCTCAGCAGCCTGGGCTTGGCGAGGTTAGCTTGAGCGTGGAGCCTACTAGAGTCTACGGGCTTTATAGGGTTCTTATGCCGGAGGGCTACACTCTAGACTACGCAGCCTACTCTAAAACCTATGATACCATAGTAGTTGCAGGGTTATACACCGCTACGGGCGAGGCTGGCAGGGGGTACGTTGCGGGTATAGACCCTAGTGCCAGGGTTATGGTGTGGAGACAGGGGCTTGAGGGAGGACCTACAGCTTTAGCTGCAGACTCTTCAGACCCCCAATGGGTTGCGGTGGGCACGGTAACGGGTGAAGTAGCGCTAATCAGCATCCCCCAGGGAGGGGTTAAAGCACTCTTCTATACTGCCACTAGGCTCCCGGTCCAAAACCTCTACCTGACGGTAGTCGAGGGGAAGCCTGTCATAGCTGCTTTAGACTCGGAGGGCTTCCTATACATCTACGTGTATGGGGAGGAATCGTGGATCGAGGTAGGACCTGCCTCTGACTCGGCAGCAGCTAAGAGCCTCTACTCTCCCCCCATTGCAAGGGTGCTGGGAGTCTACGAGTATACAGGTTTTAACTCGTATAAGTCTAGCCAGACTATACTAGCAGTCCTTACGAACTCGTTTACAATTACACCGGACGCTGCAGTAGGTTCTGAAAGCCTCAAGGAAGTATTCGGTGATTTGCTGGGGACTGTGGAGGGTATATTATTGTATAGGACGTTGGGCGGCACGGTAGCACCTGCAACTCCAGGTGTAGAGCAGGGTGAAGCCACTACAACGTATAAAAGCCTCTACGTAACGGCCACCCCACCTTCAGGGCTAGACATAGTACTCCCTGTCTTCGTGGAGCCTGAAGGTAGCGCGCCAAACAGTTATGGCCTCTATACTATGCCAAGCCCCGAGTTTAGTGTTAAACTTCCAGCCTCATCCCTAGAGTTAAGATTCTACTATGTGGTAGAGAGAAGAGATAACGCTACAGGCAGTCTAGTAGACTTTGAATGTTACTTTGACAGTGTAACTCTAAAACTAACCCCCGGCTCCACAACAAACTTGGAAGTACTAGTGTTGCAGCCCGTGAACATCATAGATGGACAGGAAGGCATCAAAGAGTGTTTGAGGGTCACAGGCTTCGACCCCATATTATCTACGGACGAGGCCCAAATCCAAATCCAGCCAGCTCTGAGAATGTCGCTTCCAAGTAGTATAGGAGAGTTCGATTATGTGAGTAGCGTTGATATGGTATACATACCTATGCCTGGAGGCGACGGGCCTCTACCCTCGGACTCCATAGCAGCAGTCTATATATTAGAAGACAATAACGATTTAGGTTCTAAAGGTGTAGTAGTTATAGATTATACAGGAACTTTAGGCCAAGTAGCAGGTAACATAATGGAGGTTCTATCAGTCGATGAAGACCTTTATCCTCAACCGTCTCCCTTCAAGCCCCAGCTAGACTATATGGCAGTACCATTAACCGATGTCTACATAGACTCGAAGGGACGTTACATAATAGCGGGTCTGTCTGACGGCAAGGTGTTCATGTATAAATTCTCTAATAACAGATTCGTCAAGACAAGCGCTATTGTAATAGATGATACTGCGGTAACCGAGACCTTAGTAGCGGATGATGGAGTTCACCTTGTAGCCATGAGTAGTGATGGCGTAATGCAGCTCATAGACATAGCTTCATGGACCCCCCTATGGAGGGGGCTGCCAGAATTCCCAGGGATAGCTACAGGCTTACAGGTTCCCCAGATGCTAAATACTACCTTCAATAGGGCCTTCATAGTGGAGCTAGGTGGAGGGGGAGGACCAGGCAGGTTCTACATACTCTCAATGGAGAAGACAGACCTAGCCCCCACCTACATAACGCTCGCAGTAGAGCTGGAAAGGCTTGATGGCACCACAGAAGAAGTGCCATTGCCTGAAGGCTCTGAAGCGGTGATAATGGGCGATGACGGCTCTATCCTGGCTCGAGACTACTTCGTCGGGGGGAGGGCTCTCATATATGCCCCGCCAGGCACTTACACGCTGGAAGTAAAGATACCAGAGGGCCTAGCTTCCGGAAGCTTGACTGCAAGCCTCATGGTATCACAGCCTTACACGCTTAAGGATCTAAAGGTAGAGTTAAGAGAGGTTCTACTCGCAGCTATAGCTCCAAAGGAGCCTCCGTCGCCAGAACTTGCAATAGCCTACACGCTCTTCGCGGGCCCCAAGGAGGGGGTAACCCTAACGGCTAAGCCCATAGCAAGCGATGAGGAGCTAGGCTACAGGCCCGAGCCAGCAGTGTTAACTGGCGTTACAGACGTTAACGGAGAGACGTTACTAGTCCTCTGGAAGGGCGTTAGATACGAAGTCGAGGCTAAAGCAGACTTTATAGAGCCTATTAGCATTGAAGTGGAAGAATATGCTACCGGCAGGATAGTAGTTCCAGTAAAGCCCAAGCTAGTTGACGTTGATATAGTAGCGTTAGATTCGGAAGCTCTCTCCTTCGGAGTGAGGTACCAACTAGTCATAGACAAGGTTTCAATATACCTAGCAGACGGTAGTAGGGGAGTTGAAGGCATTACAGTGGGTTCCAAGGTATTCACCCTAAAACTCCCCTTAGGAAGCTATACAGTCACCCTGACGGCATCCGGCTACCTGGAGGGAACGACAGGGTTTGATGTAACCTCTGCAGACGAGACTGTAACCGTCGAAGTCCCCCTAGACCCCGAGCTACACGATATTATAGTTAAGGTAAGCGTTGATGACAGGCTAGGCCTAGCCTCAGGACCTCTCTCAGGGGCTCTAGTTAAGGCTAGGCTAATAGAACCTCAAATCCCATATGAGACTCAGCCTTCAGTAACGGACGAGGAGGGTAGAGCTATTATAGCTAGGGTTCGTACGGGCGTTTACGAGATAGTAGTTTCAGACCCATTCCTAGGAGAGAAGGTTATAGGCCCACTAGCGATAACAGCGTCATCCACTATAACAGTAACCCTCGAGCCAAGCTATGTAGACGCTAGCTTCAGGCTACTAGACGCTCAGCTTGGCGTTGAGGCCGCCGGCACCTTTACAATAAGTATTAGCTACGTTAAGACCGGAGCTTTTAGACAGTTTGAAATAGATAAGCCAACGTTCACGCTAACGCTGCCAACAGGCATCTACGCTATTAAGATATCCTCGAGGGAGGGATTCTATATAGACGCCGAGCTAACACTCGAGATCACTTCCCCCGGGGGAAGGGTGATAACCCTCGAGCCAGTAGTTAATGATGTAGTAGTTAGGGTCGTATATAACGATGTCAAGGCGGGGATCGCTGTTGGCGGAGTGGCAAACGCAGTAGTAAGGCTTACTCTAGTAAACCCGCAACTGCCAATACCGCCTGTAGAGGAGGTTACTAATGAGAGGGGCGAAGTCTTCTTCCGTTTAAGGCCGGGCACGTATAAAGTTGAGGTGAGAAGCGACCACACAGAGCCCCTGGAGACGGTCATAGAGGTTGTAGGTCGCCACGAAGTAACTATAAGTGCTATTCCGCTCTACGGCGAGCTCCGCATAAGCATAGTAGACTCGGAAAGACTAGTTAAGCTCCCTCAAGCTTTCTTAAGGATAACGTGGATAGGAGCTGAAACATTCTCAAAAACATTAACGGTTGAGGGTGGCGAGGCGTCCCTAGAACTACCGTTGGGTGTGTACGAGGTAGAAGCTAGTCTCCCCAACTACTATAACCCGGCTCAGGCTAGGGTAGAGCTTGTTTCGGAAAGTCAGACACTAACTCTACTTATGGATCCCGTGAAGGTTGATGTGCTATTTACTGTGCATTCCGACGAATATGTTGCTGATGTGGGAGGTAAGCCCTTAAGGCTGCCAATAACTCCCCTTCAAGGAGCAACAGTTGTGATAACGCCTGTTGACAACGTGTTAGAGGCCCTTGGAGTGGAAGAAGTCGTATTGGAAACGGGAGATAATGGGAGCGTCGTTGCATCGCTCCGAACGGGCTCTTACAAGGTTAGGGTAGAGCATCCCTTTGCAGAACCAGTAGAGCTTAACTTGGTAGTTAGGGAGGGATTAGGTAGCGTTGATGTCATTACCGAGCCACGAGTATTCAAGATAAGGCTCCTTATAGTTGACCCTGAATTTAAGGAGGAAGAACAAGTAGTTCCTGGAGCTAAGGTGACTCTAGTATCATATAACGGTGTTGAGGTCAACGCAGAGTTCACTTATGGAGGGCCTATGGAGCTTGAGCTACCTGCAGGTCGATATGAGATGATAGTGGAGGCTGAAGGTTATTCATTCAACGATATAGAGGTTACAGTTAGCGATGATGGCAATGTAGTAGTACCGCTAGAGCCCCTAAAGACCATAGTTAGTGTCACGGTGCTAGCAGAAACTCCCCAAGGAGGCGAATCGCCCGTTACCTCGGGCCTAATAATATTTGAGGCAGTAAACCTGCCTCTTAAGGACCCGCTAATAGAGGCTGTCATCGATAATGGGCTAGCTCAGGCGTCCTTGAGGCCGGGATTATATAGGGTTTACTATGCAAGCCCTGATCTAGGCTTAAAGATTCAGGTCATGGAGCCTGTGGAGGTCAGGATTGATACGGGAGAACTGCAAGTCTCATTTAAGCCTCCAACAACGCAGCTCACAGTGGAAGTCATAGACGCCCAGCTAGGTGTCAGGGTAGTCGATGCAAATATAATCATAGTATATAATGGTCCCTTCGGAAACTGGTTTATTGAGGCTCCCGCAGAGGGTGGTGTTGCAAAGGTCGAAGTTGCTCCGGGCTCCCTAAGAGTATTCGTTCAAGCTGAAGGCTATGTGGAGGCTTCGGAGGAAGCTACGGTAAAGGAGCCAACTACGATTACGTTGGGCTTAGAGCCAATACTATACTCGGTGGAGATCAGGCTTATAGACCCCGACGGAAGACCTATCACGGAGCCTGTAAGGGTTACTATGGTCCACGAGAGTTTAGGCGTTTCACTAGAGGCTGAGGGTGAAGGTCCGGTATTGGAGATTGAGGGGGTAAGGGCCGGAAGCTACTTAGTCACTGTCACGCCGCTATCGGAGGCTACCCTGCTACAGACAACATCTATTCAAGCTACTGTTAGGGATCCCGGAGTCATAGATCCCTCTCAAATAACGGTGGCCTATAGGCTCTTCAACGTAGAGATCAGGCTTGTAGATGCTAGGAGTGGGGAATCCGTAACGATACCCTACGTAATAACCTTGGAGAGGCAGGGGTCCGAGAATGTAGAGTACCCCAAGGAGGTTGAGGTTGAAGCCGGCGTCGCAAGGCTCACACTGCCTCCGGGAGACTATACTATGAGGCTAAACCCTGTAGATAGAGACTATTATGTAGTAGAGACTCCGTTCAACTTCACCGTTGACTCCGACGAGACGCTGACATTCAGGCTCGAGCCTAGGCTCTTCAGCGTAGAGGTCTCAGTACTGGATGATAGAAGGTCCCCCCTCCAGGGGGCGCTTGTAAGGGTTATAGGGGGTAATAGGGTGTACGCTACGGGTTATACAGACGAAGCCGGTAGGCTGACGATTCAGGTGCCATTTGGCACCTACATAGTGGAGATACTACACCCAGGCTTTAAGCCTACTCAGACCCCAATAGTTGTACCTCAACAGGCCGTCGTAGAGGTTACATTGGAGCCTACAGTGAGGACCCTAGCTATAAGGTATGGGCCCATAGCTGTGGGTCTAGTGGGCTTAGCTGCGGTGATAGTAGTGTTGTATAGGGTTAGGGAGGTTATAGTTGAGAGGCTACTCAGGGAGGAAGAGTACTTCTAGCACTAGCAGAGGGTCTACGATGGCTGTGGGAGCTAGGCCTAGGTCATCCCTTTTTATGTTGCTGTTCATTTTAGTGATTGTCATTCTTCATCTCGACGGAAGGGCGATAGTGGCTTATGCAGATTCGACCCCTGAGGCCGGTAGTAGTGTAGAGTTAAGTAAGGTCCTACAAGTGAGGCTTCCTAGCGGGTCTATCTTAGTGTGGATTAGTGTTGACGAAGATGGAATAGTGTATGCCCTATACGTCGATGACGACAATAGGGTTAAGCTTACAGTAGTAAAAGGAGGCGAGGGAGGCTATACGCTATCCATACCCTCCCCAGAGGATGCACGCATCGTAGAGCCTCTAAGGGTAGGTTTAGATGACAGGCCTAAGGTTTACTTGAGGGCTAGGCTTGGCGCCGCCGAGACCCTATACATTTATAGTCTCGAGGGCTCCCGGCCTGTTGTAGAGGCTTCAATAGAACTCGGGGTGGGCTACTTAATCTACGACGTTGTACCTACCCCTCTAGGGCTTGCAATAGGAGGTTCCAAGGCAACACCTCAAGGCCGCTGGATCCCATTCATTGCTATCTACAGCTATGATGGAGAGAGGGAGGCTCTCTGGCTCTTAGATGACGCTGAGGGCAAGGTCGTCTCATTAGGCTATACCCACCCTTCGTATGTCTGCGGACTAGCCTTAATCGACGCGGAGGGAGAAGAGACCTACAGGTATCTATGCGTGGACGCGGCTGTAGAATCCGAGAAGTCCGAGGGTTCCCTAGGGCCTGCGGAGGCGGTCTTGGGGTCTTATATGGTTGCTGGGGTTAGTGAGTCCTGCATGGTCATAATGGGACCTAAGGTCCTGCTAGTGGGCGGAATCGATATGGAGGTTATCGATGAATATGATCCCCAAGTAAGACCCCTTGCATCGAGCTACGGGGGAGGATTAGCAGTCTTTGCAGGATCTTTTCAAGGATTCCTAGCTCTAGAAGTGATCGGAGTTGACTCTGACACATGTAGCCTAGGATGGAGAGCCCTAATAGAGACGTCAACGCCCCAACCACCTGTAGCATATATAGCAGTAAGCCCGTCAGGTCGATACCTCGCTATAGCTTATTATAGTGGGGCCGCCTGGAGTCTGGCCGTGTATAAGGTTAGCATTGAAAGCAGTGAAGGAGGAAGAGAAGGGGTTCAAGGCTCCAGCGCCGGGGTTACTAAAATTCTGGAAGCACTGGGAACCCCTATGATAACTCTAGCCCTCCTAGCACTACTAGCAGTCATGGCGGCGGCCGCCCTATTGTTAAAGGGGAAGGGTCGATCCTTACACTAACACTTTTCACCAACGCAAAATCACTTCCACCACACGCCCCACAACGGATATCAGCGGTCCTCCTTTTAGGGTGCTGTTCTAATGGGCGGGCTCTATAGGAGAGGGGTTAGCGGGGTATATGGTGCTCTTATAGCAATAATGATAACAATCTCAATCCTAGGGGTGGCATACGCCTCTTTCGATAGACTATCATGGAGGATAAGCGAGTCAGCGTCGATAGCTGGAAAGATGATAAGCGAGGCTTCGTCGCCAACAGTAATAATGCCTTCGGTAAGCAACGGGGCCCTAGTAGTATCGTTTGAGTCTCCGGGCGCGCCTGTAAGAGAGGTCCTAGCTTTCTATCGTGGAGGGGGGCTAGCTGGGAAGGCGGCCGTCAACCCTCCAGCGACTAGAGGCTCGGTTACAGTAATTGAAGGGTATGGCTGCGAGCCCGTACTTGTAATCGCTGTGACGGAGTCAGGGGCTCTCAAGTACTATAGGTCTCCGTCGGGGTCACCGTATTTCACGTGCAACGTGGAAACCCAGTCCCTTCAGCCTCAGAGCCCGGTTAGCGATGTATACCTGAAGCCGAGTAGTGTAGGAGTGGCTTCGTACCAGATAATGGAGGCTCCAGCCCCGAGCTTAGTGTTTAACGGTAACATTGAAAATGCAGCTTCCCATACAGACTCGGACCTATACCTAGACCTAGGACCTACATGCAGGCTTGTGAGGTCCTCTGGAGCCAACGCAACAACCCTCATAGGAGAGTTCTCTAGGGGGTATAGAGAAGTTATAGTTGAGAGAGTTCAAGTCGACTATGGGAGTGGGGTCCTCACACTGGGTATAGGGTACTTCATAGACTGTAACCTAAACGTCTTCGGATTGATCGTGAAGCCCTTAGACGCCCCTGCAGGGATAGCTATGATAGCCGAAGCTACGATATCGCTTGAAGCCTACATACCATATCAGGGAAGGAACTACACTTACATGGGAGTGACTCTGATCGTCGAGGAAATCCTCAACGCTAGTGGCAACAAGGTAGTACACCAAATTAGCGGTGCTACCATAGGGCAGAGGTGGATCGAGTATAGCTATACCGCTCAGGCCATCACAGCGAGGGGGAGGCTTGGCATAGCACTCAATACTGGGAACTTGAATGAGAGGCTAGTCATAACCGGCCTACAGCTCTCGATCACAGCCTTGAGCGTGTATCAAGTAGCACCCATATCACTACAACTTCCAATGGTGCCCCCACTAGCAATATATATGACGCCTGTAGAGGATACTAGGTTGTCATCCGTCTACTCGCTCTGGCAGTGCCCTCCTAAGGCTTACGTGGAGGCTACTATAGGCGGGGTTAAAGTGGTTAGAGCCCTTGAGCCGGGCTCCACAGTCACCCTATCGCATCCAGACTATAGGCAATCCCAGGTAACCCTGAGAGTGGAGCCGTGCCTCACTATGCCTTTTACGGCAAGGCTAAGCGTACCTCAAGGATCAGGACCCATAGGAGTCGAGCCTTGGGGGCCTACTCTCACAGGGTCACCCATCCCAGCGACCTTCATAGTCAGCGATGCCAGCGGGAATAGGATAATGATACTAGTCCCGGCACCGGGAGCCCAGCAGGTGTCCTCCGGCAGTAGCTCGTCTGCAGCTTTAGTGTACATTATACCGGAGCTAGGCTTAACCAGTCCTCAAGGACTCCAGCCGATAGCCGAAATCCCTCTAGACGAGAACAGTTACCCGGAGCTGATAACCCAGCCACAGATAGGCTCCAACACGAGGCTTACACTCTTACTCTATAGGGATGGCATCGTGTATTGGGGTGTACTCGCAGTCTGGGAGTAGGACCTAGCCTAATCTCTCTATTTTTTAGCTTATACCTGGCTAGAACCCACATCATTACATGGGAGGGAAGGCTTGACTAGTCCCCCTCTACCCAAGCTCATGGTAGTAATCCTGTCACTTTCGATCCTCTTACTAACTCTATCTGCTACTCCAGCTCTATCACAGGGGTTAACAGTATTGCTAACCCCCGAGGTGGAGGCTGGAGGGTTTGGAAGCGTTAGGATCGAAGTGAGCGCTCCCATAAATACTGTAGAATTCTATCTAGAATCCATACCGTTAGGCGAGTACATAGGGGGAGGGCAAGGGCCTCTTACTGTAACCTTCTTTATACCTCCCGAGATTCCTCCGGGCACTTATACTCTCTACGTTAGAGTTATATACTTGACTCAGACGGCTCTCAGGATAACAACTGAAAGCCACCAACTAACCATTTATAGGGTTGAAGAGCCGCAGATTGTAGTAGCTGTCAGTAGGGTTGTAGAGCCCTCATCAAGGCTCGAGGGGTTTATATATTCCACGCTTAAAGGGAATCCTGCAGACGCTGGAGACATTACAGTCAGGCTTATAGCTTTATCGCCTGGTGGTAGTATAGTAGAGGTTGCCACGACAGACGCTGTTAGAGTGTCCCAGGGACTCTACACTTTCCAACTCCAAGCGCCCTCCGACCCCGGATTATACTTGTTGATAGCTCAGGCCTCGGGAACTAGCGGGGGCACCCTAAGAATATCACCCTCAGCCACAGCTACCCCCCTGGTAGTGGCTGCAGGTGCCCAGGACCTAGCACAGGTTCTAGAGGAGCTGGCAAGGCTTGAAGACCTTATAACGGGTTCGAGGGATGCTGTTATAGAGAGGATTGGCACGGCAGAAAACAATATTACGGAGGCAGTTGAATCCTCTAAGAGCGAGGTTCTACAGCAGCTAGGACTCGTTATTGAGGGAGTGCAAGGACTGTCTGAAGCTCTCGACAGGATAAGCTCACAGCTCGTTGTGGTAAGCGATGGTGTAAACACTATAGTGGGTATTGTGAAGGAAGTGAGAGACGGAGTGATTAGGCTTGAAACGGCTATGGGGGAGGTGACCGCTAAGGTTGAAGAGAACAGTAATGCAATAAAGAAGGTTGAGGGTGAGATAGTAGAAGTCAAGACCACTCTAGGCGACATGGCAGTAAATATACAGGCGATACTTGAGAAGGTAGAGCCTGTGTCGAAAGACGTAGTCGAGATCAAGACGGTACTAGGAGAGATGAAGGGTACGATCGTTGAGGTTAGGGATGGTGTAGCATCCATCAAGACCGACTTGGGCGACCTTGCTCTCAACCTAGAAGAGATAAATGCTAACATAATAAAGATGGACAATGACATAGCAGTAATTAAGGGTGACGTAGGCGAGATTAAGGTCGGAGTTGACAAGCTCCTAGTAGCAATAAAGAAAGTTGACGATAGGACTGTATCTATTGAAACCGGGCTAGGAGAACTAGAGGGCGTTATCGTCGAGGTTAAGGACGGTATAGCAACAATAAGAACCGATGTAGGCGAGATTAAGGTATCATTGTCTCGACTGCCAGCTACGATACAAGACGATATTAAGAGGATAGAGGGTAAGGTTGACGCATTATCAAAAACATCTGCGACTAGAAACCAGCTAGAAGAAATAAAGGCTACGTTAGAAGAAGTGAAAGCCAGACTAGAGAATTCACCTACAAGGACTGGAGTCGTTACGACTAGCCTGGCGGCTGGAGCCCTAGCAGGTCTTCTTGTAGCCGCTGCAGTGGCAATAGCCCTCAGAAGGGTACTTTAGCACTACTAAATATTAAAACTCTATCCAGGCTGACGTCACTCACGGAATTAAGTTATAGGCTCCCTTTCCCACTATTTAAACTCTACTATTCCACTTCCTCTTATCCTCTTTACTGACTCGACGGTGTTCTTGTAAGGGTGGAAACAGTGATTCAGCCTCACAGTCCTTCCCATAGGGCTAAGGGTTTGAGGCTTGAGGGGGCTTCGGGTGAAGCCTCTTACACTAGTCATCCTAGCTTTTCTACTAGTCTCTATAGCGTCAATATTGGCCGTAGCCTCGGGGTGGGAGGGGAAAGCCTACACAATTGTATATAGCGGGCGGGAGCTAGGAGTATCGACGTCCTTCCTAGTTAGGCTTCCTATAGTGGGTGAAACAGCATTTTCTACTGGGGACTGGCTCGCGCTAATCAAGGTGGATGGAGGCTCGGTTCTCTTCTACGGTCCCGGGGGGCCTGTGTCAAGACTTGGAGAGCCTGTTGGGAAGGCTTATCTCGGTGACGCCTGTATTAGTGGGAGGCTTGTGGATGTTAGGGTTGAGGATACAGGCCGTAATAGAGTCTCGCTGCTGGTGGCTGGGGTCTATCCCTCAGACGCTCCCGTCGAGGCTGTGGTTAGGGTCAAGCAGGGTACTATACTGGAAGCCCATTTATGGATCAGGATGGGCGCGTTCCAGCTCGACGTAGGACCTGCTGGGACCTACAGGCTGGAAGGTGGCTCGTGGAAGCTAGACCCGCCGGCTGGCGTCGCTCTAGATGCGGAGGCACTGCTGCTAAGGGGGGTAGCAGTCTTCGACTGTGGGGGCTCAAGGAGGGAGGCGATCCTCCAGGCTTCTCTAATAGAGCCCAGGGGGCTCAGGGTTGTAGGGCCGAGTGAGCTGGGTGAGGGCGAGGTCCTGCAGCCAGACGCAGCCTACAACTGCAGGGTGGTAGACGTTAAGACTCCCGGGTTGGAGACAGTGTCTAGGCAGAAGCCCGCCTACGAGTACCCCCTGCTGTTGGAAGGCTGGGAGTATAGGCTGGCCATGAGGCTAGAGGGCTTAATATCAACTCAGTTAGCATCAAGCGAGACAGGGATCAAGATAGGGCTCTGCAAGCTCGAATCCTCTCTTCACGGTCCATACCCGATACTATCGGCAGCTACAGTAATGGGGGGGTG
>WAKF01000075.1 GCA_015523465.1 Aeropyrum sp. | reverse complement strand
GGGTCCTGAGGTTTTCCCGGTGGGCCTGGGGCTCTGGCAGCACGGCTCCAGGCTATGGGGTTATCGAGGGTCTGTGGAGGTCCTGGCAGAGGGTCTAGGCAGGGCTTTGGAGGAGGGAATTAACCTTGTAGACACTGCTGAAGTCTACGGGTGGGGTAGGTCTGAGAAGCTCCTAGGCGAGGCTCTAAGGAGACTCGGGGCTAGAGGGGAGTTCGTCGTTGTCAGCAAGGTGGGGGGCTTTAGACACTCTAGAGGTGACATAGTGGGTGGTGCTCGGGGCATAGCCGAGAGGCTCGGCTACCCGCCCGACATCCTCCTACACCACTGGCCTCCACCCCTCTGGGCCCGAGTCTGCGAGGTTATCAGGGGCCTCGAGGACGCCGTTAACGAGGGATTCGCAAGCTACTACGGCCTATCCAACTACCCGGAGGACCTACTAGAGGATGCTCTAAGTTGCACTAAGAGGGTCGAGCCTATAGCAATACAAGCCCAATATAGCCTAGCTTATAGGCAGCCTGAGAAGAGGCTCATACCCCTAGCCCGCAGCGCCGGAATGGGCTTCATGGCTTGGAGCCCCCTGGCTAAGGGGGCCCTAGCGGGTAAGAGGAAAGCTGAGACGAGCGCCCAGAGAGGGGATCCAGTGTTTAGGGTTGCTTCGAGGGACGAGAGGCTCCAGTCAGCCTTAAGGGAGGCTGCTGAGAGGCTAGAGGCCTCTATGGCAGAGGTTGCGCTTGCATGGCTAGTGTCTAAGGGCGTTGTGGCTGTGGTAGGGTGGAGGAGGCCCGAGAGGATACCGAGCATTGCAAAGGCAGGCCGGCTAAAGCTTCCAGAAGACGTGGCGAGAACGCTGGATGAAGCATCTAGGAAGTACGTAGACTACTGGGGCCCCTCATACAAGCCCCCAAGCCAAGCACTACTCAAGATTACCCCGGGCACGATACAGAAGGTGCTACTTACGATCGCCGGGGGAATCTAAAATAACTCTAGAATTAAAAACACACTATCCAATCTCTAATGAGCCTGCCGTCACGCGGTAGGTCCCTTATTCCTCCCCCAACATCCTCTTCAGTTCCTGCATCATACACCTCTCCCTGACGACCCTCAAGCCCGCCTTGAGAGCCTTCTCTACGGCCTCGTCGCTAGACGTGCCGAATTGGAACCAGACTACTAGGTCCTTCCCCGTCCTCTCTTTAAGCCTTATAGCCTGCTCCACTACATTAACAGCCTCCTCCGGAGGCCGGAACACGTCAACCACATCTACCTCCCTCGCAAGGTCATCGGGCAAAGCGTCAAGGCTTGGGTAAGCCTTCTCTCCTAGGATCTCGCTGGCTTTGGGGTTTATTGGTATGACCTTGTAGCCCTTAGACTGGAGGTAGGCGGGCACCCTATAGGCGTCCTTCTCGGGGTTCCTAGACGCACCTACAACTGCTACCACGCGAGCCTCCTTGAGGACCTTAACAGGGTCCTCTAGCGGCACCAGGCTCACCTCTATAGCGTGTAGGGAGGTGCTCCTATTCTATGAGAGTTATATACCACGTTCCAAGCCTCTTTGAAGGGAACTCGGAAATACCGGGGCAAGCCCCGCAATAAGCCTTAACCCTCCTACACCCCGGAGTGGGGTTGTGCCTGGGAGGCGGCTGGAGGCCTTGGAAAGTGAGTGGTGGAGAGGCCGCCTCTGGAGGGCGGTCCAATTTAACATAGAGGATCCCTTCGGCTTCTACGCTGACATGATAAACGCCGATACTCTAATATCACTCGCTGAGAGGGTTAGAGCCAATATGCTCATAGTCTTTGCGAGGGATGCTTGGGGAAGGGTCTTCTATAGGCGTAGCAGGCTCTACCCCCGCCACCCCAACGCTAGGCTAGAAGTCTCAGAGCTTGTAGAGAAGGCTAGAGCCCGGGGGATAAGGGTCGTTATAATGACGAACCACACTGCCAACAGGTACATATACAGGAAGCATCCTGGCTGGGCTCAGAGGACCAGGGAGGGGGAGGTCATAGTACTGGAGCACTACCCTGTGAGGGAGAGAGTCAGAGACCCGCATTGGCCGCAGATATGCCCCAACAGCCCCGCTATGGAATTATACTTTGAGCCTGAGGCCGAGGAAGCTCTAAAGGCTACTAATGCTGACGGGGTTCTCTTAGACAGCTTCCGTTACCTACCAGACCCTCCCCGGGCGTGTTATTGCAGGTACTGTAGGACTAGGTTTAGGGTGGAACACGGCCTAGACCTACCCAAGGTTGATGACATGGAGGATGAGGCCTTCAGGAAGGCTTGGGAGTGGAGGTATGACGTGGTAGTTGACGCTATTAGGAGGCTTAGGGACGTCGTTAAGAGCGTGAAGCCCAATGCCCTCTTCTTCTACAACAGCCACCCCGCAGGCTGGGCTGGCAGAGGTAACATAGTCGCTGAGAAGGCTAGGGACTACCTAGACGCGGTATTCGCCGAGGCTAGTGAGACCGACGTCGTGGGAGTCTTCATGATACCTATAGCCACAAAGCTTAGCAGGGCCGCTATGGGAGATAGGAAGCCCGTGTTCGTTACTAGGAACCTATTCTACAACCTAAGAACGGTTCAAAGCCCCCCCGAGCCTGTGATCAAGCAGGGTGTTAGGAGCATAGTAGCCAGTGGGGGGAGCCCAGTAGCAACTGTATTCTCAAGCCAGTACTTCACCGACCCCAGAGCGCTAGACGCTCTAGCAGAGGTCTACGAGGAGCTTGAGAGGGTTGAAGAACATATTCGGGGCGTTGAGCCTATAAGGTACGCCGCCATAATATTCGATAGCGACACCCACGAGAAAAGGTACTGGAATGCGCCCCACTTCTACGTCTCCGAGCTAGAAGGTTTCGCCCTCATCCACGCCCATAGCCATATACCCTGGGAGATGCTCTCTACTAGGGACCTAGACAGGCTAGGCGAGTATAAGGTGGTGGTTGCGGCATCCACAGTCGTTGTTGACGACGAGGAGGAGAGGGCTTATAGGAAGTTTGTGGAGGATGGGGGATTCCTTGCAGCTACCCACGAGTTCGGTATAATGAGGAGTGACTACACCTACACCCACGCCCTCGCAATGGAGGATGTCTTGGGGGTCACGTTCGAGGGGATATTCTATTTCGGCTATGCCTACCTACACCTAGGCGACGACCCCCTCTGGAAGGGGCTGCCGGAGGCCGTGATCTTCGGGGATTTCAGCACAGCGTTTACAAAGGAGAGGACCGACCCGAGGCTTGGAGAGCTAATTAGGGCTAGGCCCACGACCGCTAAGGTCCTAGCCTGGGGTAGGATGGGTAGGAGTGCCTACGGCTACGAGTACACACTGGGAAGGAGCACGCCAGCCCCTGACTCCGTGCTAAACATAGCTGGAATAGCGCTGGGCGGTGCGGGGAGAGGTAAGACATTATACTATGCAGTCAGGCTCGGAGCACACTACTCCAGGCTAGGCCACCCTGACTACGCCGAGCTATACCTTAGACCACTAAAAGAGTACGCCCCCCGGCCTCCGGCGGGCTCGACCGCCCCCGAAACTGTGCAAGTAGAATACTATAAGGCCGGGGATAGGCTTGTCGCACATCTAGTCAACCTGACATTTAACGAGAGGATACTTACAGCCCCCCTCGGACCCAGCAAGCAGAGCTTACCCCCCTTCATGCCCCAATATAGCGTTCATCCAGCCCGCATAGTACTGCCGGTAGGCCCCTTCAAGGTATGGTTCTTGACGGAGTGGGAGAGGGTGAAAGTATTCGATGCTGTGACAGGGGAGGAATTAGAGGGTAGAGTGGCTAATGGAATCCTGGAAGTCCTAGTACCCGGTCTGAGCGAGTATAGGCTTATCGTAGCCACTCCTAAAGCGTAGTGAATCTCATAATCCTTCGATTCGGCATAGCGTTGGAGCGTATTCTAGGAACGTGAACTGGGCCTCATTTTCAGGCCCTGCAAACGGGTCGGCTCTCCTTACCCTTTCCAAGGCTTCCAGAGGGTCTAGGCGCCTAGTCACAGCTAGGTACGATGCTAGCATAGTGCCTGTTCTACCCCGGCCTGCCACACAATGGAATATTATGGTATAACCTTCATCCTCTAGGACCTTCAGCTTCCTGAATAGCCTGCAGGCCTCGGAGGGGTCCGGAGCGCCTCCTTCAGGGATGGGGAACCTTATAACCCTAAGTCCCTCAGCCGCAGCCACCCTCAAGAACGTTAGGGGAGACCACCAGTAGCGGGCTAGCTCTCCGTCTGTAGCCAGTGACACCAGGTAGTCTACTCCCATAACCCTAAGCCTCCTAAGGTCCTCTAGGCTCTCTGGCATGCCACAACCGCCTAGTCTGCCGACCACCACCCAGTAGGGGCATTCACCCGGCAGGACCTCCCCACCCTCTATATGGTATAGAGGGTGAAGATCACATGATAAATGGTGGTTGCGAGGGGGCCCTGCGACAGCCTGATAAGGGCTTGGAGCCCTCTCTTAAGGCTGGGTGGCTAGTGGTGGACGAGGAGGCTAAGGTCCTCTACGACTACGAGTTCCTCCTAGAGAAGCTATACCGTAAGGTACCTCCTAAGAGCGGGATAGGAGAGTACCAGATCCCCGAGCCCCAGGTGATTAGGATAGGGGAGCAGACTGTAGTGAGGAACTTCAGGGAGATCTCTATGAAGCTTAAGCGTGACCCAAAGCTCGTAGCCAGGTACCTCCAGAAGGAGCTAGCTACTGCAGCTCACTACGACGAGGATAGCGGGCAGCTCGTGCTCAACGTTAAGGTGTCTAGAAAGGTTATATCTAAGTTCCTAGACCTGTTCCTTAAACAGTACGTTAAGTGTCCTACATGCGGTAGCGTCGATACTAGGCTCGAGAGGGTGGGGAGAGCTTTTATAATAAAGTGTGAAGCCTGCGGTGCCGAGCAGCCCGTAAAGGCGTTCTAGCCCTCCAGGATTTTCCTAAGCTCGTCGGGGACCCTCACCTTCTGCATCTTACCCCTATCCACCGCCACAGTCACTATCTTACACCTCGCTGAGAGCCATCCCATGCTCTCATCGTAAACTTCGAACTCCCACGTAATGCTAGTCTCACCCACCCTGACACCGACTATATCAACTCTAACCCAGTCGTGGGCGTAGATGGGCCGTTTGAAGTCGCAGGAAGCGTGGACCCTCGGGAATATCACGCTGAGGCTGGTAGCCTCCCTAAACCTAGGGCCCAGAAGCTTCTCCAAGTAGCTCTCTTCAGCCCACTCACACAGCTTGAATATACTCGAGAAGTGTGCTATACCGGCAGCATCCGTCTCGCTCCACCACATTATAGTCCTGAAGCTATGCAGAGGCAAGGCTCCGGCTCCTCAGCCGAGCTTCTTAGGGATCCTGACTATCAGCCTTCCACCCCTCCTCTCGACCCTAACCCCTCTAGGCTCTACAGGCTCGGGGAGGGCTATCTCACCCCTATACCTCCTAGCAGACACCCTATAGAACTCCCCGCCAAAAGCCGCCCCAGCAACCTCCCTCTTCACCTCAGCCTCCACAACAACCCTGTCCTCCACCACATAAACCTCAATGCTATCCTCAGCCGCCCCAGGTAGGTCTACTACCAGCAGGTACTCACCCCCCACATCATAGATGGTATAGAGGGGCTCAAGCTCCCCGGTGGTAAGGGATTTAAGCCTGGAGTCTAGAAGTCTCTCAACCTCCTCCTCCCACTCAGCCATCAGGGAGGCAATCTCCTCCATCTCGCTTAGAGCCCTCTCAAAACTCTCCAGCATCCTCCTCATACTCCCTAGAAGCCTTCTTCTCTCC
>WAKF01000074.1 GCA_015523465.1 Aeropyrum sp. | reverse complement strand
CTAGGATGTAGGGGGCCACAGTGTACCTAACCTCGTCTACAAGGCCCAGCCTGAGCATAGAGCATATAAGCTTCCCCCCACCCTCCACCATAAGCCTCCGAACTCCAAGCTCCTCCCTCAGGATCCTCACAGCCTCTACAAGGTCTACGCGACTCCGCCCCACCCTATAGACCCTGACTCCGGCCGATTCGAGAGCCCTAACCCTATCCTCGGGAGCCTCCTCGGCAGTGAATACTATAGCTCCAGGTCCTACGAGCCGTGAAGCCGGTGTCACAGCTTCAAGTCTACTATCTACGGCTACCCTCAAAGGGCTTTTACCCCTCTCAACAAGCCTTACCGTCAGCCTCGGGTCGTCAGCCCTCACCGTACCAGATCCCACCATTACCGCGTCTGCCTCAACCCTGTAGAGGTGCTGTAGCCTGAAGTCGTCATTACAACTGAAAAGCGAGTAGCCGTCGACACTCGCTATCCTCCCATCTAGGGTGCCCGTAGAGAAGGTGAAAGTGTAGGGTCTAGCCACGCAACCACCCCTCAAGCCCGGTTTAGGGTATAGACGCCTCCTCCAGGACCTCCATATCCCTATAAACGGTTACTACGCCCTTCTCAAAGTCCATGATAGCGTAGCACTTGTGGATCTGGCTGGAGTCAACCCTTAAGTATAACGTCTCCAAGCCGTCACCCCACTCCAGAGTGTGGAGTGTATAGCAGGACCAGTCTAAGTGGCCGTTAACTACTACCCTGGGTTTTATAGCCCTCAAAGCCTCCAGCGCGGCTACTTGACCCTTGCCAACCCTCAGGCGAGGGTAAAGGAACTTGAGAGCGGGGACCTCGTGCATGAGTAAAACATCTAAACGTCTTCCAGGCATGACAAGGACCTTGGCAGCCTCTAGGAACTCGCTTGGAGTTTTCCTGGGAATCCCTCTCTTAGGCCTGCCACTCATGGACGTTATACCATTAATCCCTCCGATCCACAGGCCCTGATGTGCTAGAGGCTTGCCATCCCTGAGCAGTACCGGGAGCCTGGCTAGCTTGTTCCTCGCCCCCGCTAGGACCTCCAGAGGGTCGTGGTTGCCATAAATAGTCAAGACTACGGTCCTCTCTAGAAGGTCCTCAAGGTCCCGGGGGTTGAGTGCCTCTCCCCAGTCGCCAGCCGAGACTAGGAGATCGGGCTTATGGGAATCCACAATCCTTAAAAGCCACCCCCACGCAACACTCTCATCAACCCCCCGGTAAACCTTGAACTCGTAGTGCACGTCGCTTACAGCTAAAACCCTCATACCTCCCCCTCCCCTACTAACCTTAACAATACAAATTAATTTAACTGTTGCTTAGGAGTAAGGGGGCGGCTAATGATAATCACAGACGGCGCCGTTAAGGCTCGATAATGAGAGGGTAAAGCCTTTTAAGTCGGAAGCTCCGGGGTTTCCTGTTTGAAGGTGGAGCGTGATGAGGCTCCAAACGAGAGGAGCGGAGTAGTATCCCCCCTTAGAGGGGGGGTTAGGAGTGTTAGAGTAGCTGTCTTCGGCTTCGGGGGCGTTGGGAGGGAGCTTGCTAGGCTCCTAGCGTTTAGGGGTGGTGAGATCGAGCGTAGATATGGCATCCGCTTCCTTGTAGTAGCTGTAGCAGACTCTCGGGGGGCTGCGGTTAAGACTGAAGGCTTCACGGGCTACGAACTTCTAAAGCTCGTTGAGGCTCATAGGGGAGGCGTCTCTAATACTCCTTGGGGGCGCAGCGGCTGGAGCATTAATGAGGTCTACGATGAGATAGTACCGGATATCCACGTGGAAGCTACCCCTCCAGACTATTCTACAGGCGAGCCAGGGTTAAGCCATGCCTTCAAAGCCGTGAGGAAGGGTGCTCACTTCGTCACTGCCAACAAGGCTCCACTAGCCCTCAAGTTCTGGGAGATCATGGAGGAAGCTTCTAAGAATGACGTTTACGTGGGCTATAAGGCCACTGTCATGGCTGGGACGCCCTTGGTTAGCATGCTTCGGGGGCTGAGGGGGTATAGTATTAGGAGGGTTGAAGGGATCCTCAACGCCACTACCAACTACATACTATCCCTAATGGAGGATAAGCTAGTCGATCTAAGCGATGCCGTGAGGATCGCTGTCAACGATGGCGTGGCTGAGCCCGACCCCAGACTAGACCTTGAAGGGTGGGATGCTGCTGCTAAGATAGTAATCATTGCTAACACACTTGGGATCAGGCTTGGCCTGAGCGATGTTAATAGGGAGCCCTTGAACGCCAGCTTGAAAGACGTTATCTCTGCAGCTAGAAGGGGTTTCAGGCTGAAGTACCTTGCTGTGCTTGAGGGTGATGGCGGCGGAGCTTGGGTAGGACCTGGGGAGGTGCCCAGAGAGAGCTTCCTAGGCATGGCTAGAGGCGTTCTCAACGCTGTAAGGATAGATGTCGGAGTCAACGTGATAAGCCTCTCGGGTAAGGGCGGCGGTGTAGAGGTTACAGCCCACGCCCTCCTTAGCGACATGCTAGAGGCTGTTAGAGGGTGGTTGCCGCCGTGATGGAGGGAGAGGTTGTTAAGCTGGGCGGCTCCATCTTGAAGACCCTAGATTCCTATGTCGAGGCGGCCAGTAGGCTCACCATGATCAAGGAGGAAGTAGTGGCTGTGGTAGTTTCTGCTGCTAGGGGTGTCACAGACAAGATCCTCAGAGCCTGCGAGGACGACTTGAAGGCTGGCTTGGAGGTCCTAGAATTCTACTATGCTATGGCTTCACAGCTCTCTCCAGGCCTTGCTAGGAGGGTCTCAGAGGTCCTAGCGCCGCTCAAGAAGCTTAACGATGACTGCAAGGATAATCCTTGGCTCCAAGCTAGGATGCTCTCGCTGGGCGAGGCTGCTAGCAGGCTCATCATGGTAGAGTCTCTAGAGCATGTGGGTGTCAAGTCTATGAGCGTACCGGCAACCTCAGTCCTAGAAGGCTACGGCTACCCGCTCAACGCTAGGATAGACTATCTGGGCTCCAAGACGAGGCTACTCTCTGCTCTTAGACTAGCCGTAAGTGAAAAGGCTGTGCCAGTCATCGAAGGGTTTGTAGCCTCCAGCGACGGGAGGGTTGTTGTGCTTGGGAGGGGAGGCTCGGACTACACGGCGACAGCGATAGCATCGCTAGCGGGAGCGAGGAGGGTTAGACTTGTAACCGACGTTGACGGCATCTACACAGCAGATCCTCGGCGGGTTCCTGGGGCTAGGGTTGTAGAGTCTATGGGCTACCTGGAGGCCCTCGAGGCCTCCAGGATGGGGGCTAAGAAGATGCATCCCAGGACCTTCGAACCCCACAGGCTCTTCAAGCCCGTTGAGGTGCTTGTGGGCGGCTGGGATAAGGCGACTCGGATTCACCCAAAACCCTATACAGCACCTCCCAGGGTAAAGCTAGTCGCCTCTAAGCCCTTGGGGAGGCTGGAGGTCCTAGCCCTCATCGGGGAAGGGGCTCCAACGCCTAAGGTGGCCTCCAGAGTCCTAGACGCCTTATACTCTGCGGGTGTTAGCATAAAGTCCCTACACGCTGTATCCGGGAGGCCCTCACTAACCATAATGGTCGATAGAGGCTCTTCCAGCAAGGCACTGGAGGTCCTACACAGCCTCGTGGGGGTGTAAGGGGGGTGGTGGAGACTCTTAGAGTTGCAATCCTTGGAGCTACGGGCCTCGTAGGCCAAAGGTTCGTCTCAATCCTATCACACCATCCCTGGTTTAGCCTAGAAGCCCTCTACTCGTCACCCGAGAAGGCCGGAGCAAGGTATGGTGACGTGGTTGAATGGGCCATAGACGATAGGCCTGATAGCTGGATCTGGAGAGTGAAGCTGAGGAAGCTTGATCCCGAGGCCGTAGCTGGAGAGAAGTTCGATGTAGTTTTCTCGGCTCTACCTTCAGAAGTAGCCTCGAAGGTCGAGCCAGTCATGGCTAGGATGGGAGTCCGTATAGTGTCCAATGCCAGCAACTTGAGGATGGATCCCGACGTTCCACTACTCAATCCTGAAGTAAATGCTGAGCACGCAAGCATAGCGGAGACTCAAATAGCGTCTAGGGGGTGGAGGGGTTGGGTAGCTAAGGTGCCGAATTGCACAACCGCCATACTAACTCTCGCCCTCAAGCCCCTCCACGACGAGTACGGGGTTAAGAGGGTCCTCGTGGCCACAATGCAGGCCGTGAGCGGCGCTGGGCTACGTGGCGTCTCGGCCGTGCAAATCACTGACAACATCATCCCCTATATTAGAGGGGAGGAAGAGAAGGTTGAACGAGAGTCACGGAAGATCCTGGGTGGCCTGGAAGAAGGTAAGATCACCTTATCTCCAATCCAAGTCTCAGCAACCACTACTAGAGTCCCCGTGCTAGACGGCCACCTGGAGGCAGTCTTCGCCGAACTCGAGGAAGAGCCGGGTAGTAGAGGGGAGGTCGAGAGGGTCTTAGAGGAGTTTAGGGGGAACAAGTTGAGGGGGCTAAACCTTCCCTCAGCGCCGGAAAGGCCTATAGTGGTTAGGAGGGAGCATGACAGGCCCCAGCCTAGGCTCGACAGGATGGAGGGTGGAGGGATGAGCGTGGTTGTAGGGAGGGTTAGGCTTGACCCTGTAGCTGGTGGCGTGAAGATGGTGGTCCTAGGGCATAATACTATTAGGGGGGCTGCAGGTAATGGCGTGTTGATAGCCGAGTTGATGCACAGGCTAGGCTACCTCTAGGCCGCACCCCGCGTATACAGCATCACTAATAATATGATTCTGCATCACATTTCTCCGTGAAGGGTTGGCGTGTCGTGGCAGGGGCTCTTAGCGGGCTTGAGGAAGTCAACCTACTAGTCACGCACCTTCCGGTGTGGGGTGGAAGGAGGCTAGCGCTGGAGGACCTCAGGACCGCCCTGAGGGGTAGGGTGAGGCTGGTTGCCAGCCATTTTAACGTGCTCCTACTCAGCGTTGACTATGAAGATCCGCTGGAGGCTGTGGAGGACCTGCGCAGGGGGCTCCCGAGGGATACGGTTGTTCTAAGGGCGATCCCCGTTCACAGGATAGTAGCGCCGCCGGAGGTCGAGGACGTTGCAAGGGTTGTAAAAGAGATCCTCTCTAGAGCGCCGCCAGGAAGCTTCGCTGTAAGGCTTGAGGGGAGGCTGCTCCGGGAAGGCAGGGAGATCTCGAGGGATGAAGCAGTGAAGGTCCTAGCAGACCCTGTGGATAGGCCTGTAAACCTCTCTAACCCCGACATACTGGTGCTAGTGAAGAGGTTTCGGCTTAAGAGGCTGGTAGGCGCTGCAATATACGTTGGCCCTCCGAGGGGCGTCTTATCAACTGCAAAGGGGGAATTGTAGCCCAGCAGCACTACCTGTCGCCGGGGAGAAGTAACGCTACTATTATCGCTGCTGTGGATAACGCTGCCAGGAATAGGAAGTACTGTGTAGGACCTCCGATAAATGCTGCTGCAAGGGACGCTAGAACTACTGTGAAGACCCTACTAACCAGGCCTATGAAGCCCGCAGCGCTACCTTGAACCCTAGCCTCGTGGAACCTACTCACCCACTCCATTATTACAGGGTATGCTGGCAGCATGAGGAAGCCTGCTAGTGGTATGAGTACTAGTAGCGACGTCCTCGAGGGGGCAAACGCTAATATCACGTAGATTAGAGTTACAATGACTACGATAGACCTGATATACATGGTCCTACGAGCACGCCTCACAACCAGCCCCGGGATCACTATGACGCCTATGAGGCCTGCAAGGAGGGCGAGAGCTACTGAGACGCCAGCTACATCTCCTAGCCCTGCAGGCGAGAGGGCGGCTTCAAGCCAGATAGACATGTTATCGAAGAGCGCCACTCCAAGGCCTAGGAGGACTCCAAGGAGTAGGAGGTCCCTCTGCCTGACTACGTACCTGATCGCCCCGGCCATCTGATAGCTTACGACGCCACCCTTAGAGGGGTTAACGAGCCTTAAGGCTCCAGCTAGGGTCATGAGGGCTCCTAGAGTAGATATTAGGGCTACCGGCGCTATCAGCCCTAGGATATCGTATGAGTTATAAATCTTGTATCCGGTTCCCAAGGCATATATTATGCCCAGGTACATTGAGAAGCTTAGAATAGACACAACAGTTTCGCGGCGCTCAGGGTATAGTGTCGATGCTACAGCCGGGAAGGAGTTTAGGAGGAATGGTTGCCCTATAGCCCCTAGGAGCTGACAGAAAAAGAGCCACTGGTAGGAGGTGGGCTCGAGTAGCCTGAGAGCCCCCGCTAAGCCCGTGAAAACAGCGCCTGCTGTAACCCATAGCCTCATATTCATGTCTAGCAGCATGCCTGAGGGTAAAGTGAGTATGAGAAAGAATATGGGGTATAGGAGGGCTAGGAGGCCCACAGCCTCGACCGTGACCCCGAGCTCCTCGGCAACCAGGCTAGCTACGGGGGCGAAGGTGACCCATACCGCCTGGGATGCGAAGGTAGCTGTCGCCACCCCCACAAGGAATACTAGCCTCACCGCCTAGAAACCTCCACTACAAGTTCCTTAGCCATCTCGGCCGCCTCGCCGGGAGGTATCATGGAGAGTAGCAACGCGATCACTATTGATGCTAGCCGGGCCTCCACTACCCCCTTAGCCGCCTTCAGAGGATCCTTAAACACAATCTCATAGACTTCCTTCAACTCTCTGGGCGCTCCTTCCTCAAGCGACTTACGAGCATCTTCTATGAAGGTCTTAGCTACTCGCCTATGTATAGGTGAGATCGTGAGGTGGACGTTGTAGGAGGCTAGCCCTTTGACCCTAGGCTGTAGCCCTATGATCCAGCCTTTAAGACTCATGTTAGCATGGAACTCTATGATTCTTTCATCCTCGTCGAGGTACAATGAAATCACCGGCGACTCCAGGGGGCCTGAAAGCTTGAAACCAAGCTTCCTGAGACTCTCAGTTATCTCCCTCAGGGCGTCCACGACCTTCCTAGCCATGTCTAGGTAGCCTTCAAACCCCAGGTACTTAATCGTGGCCCATGCAGCCGCCATAGGAGCTACGCTCCTAGACGAAAGAATCGTTGTGTTTATAAAGGGGTAGCCGGGCCAAGCTACATCCACAAATATAGTTCTCTTCTTCATCTCGGGGTTCCGGAAAAGGACTACCGAGGCCCCCTTGGGCGAGTAGCCATACTTGTGCACATCTAGTGATATAGAGGTTACACCATCCACCCTGAAGTCGAAGGGCTCTAGGGTGTACCCGAGCCTCTCCATGAAGGGTAGTATGAAACCGCCTATACAAGCGTCAACGTGGACGGGAACGCCCTTATCGCTGGCAGCTTCAGCCACAGCCCTCACAGGGTCTATGGTACCGAAGGGATAGTTAGGGGCTGAAACGTATACGAGCACTGCGTTAGGACCTAAAGCCTCCTTAACAGCCTCAACATCAGCCTTCTTCGTTGAAGGGTCTACCGGCGTTTCAACTACCTTCATGCCTAATAGCCATGCAGCCTTTCTGATCGCCGGGTGGGCGGTTACGGGTGCCACTATCTCCGGAACCACACTGGAACCCTTAGCCCTCCTAAAAGCCTCCCTAGCGGCTAGAGCTGCTAGAACGATGCTCTCTGTGCCCCCGTAAGTCAATGTTCCTACAACATCTTCCCCACCACTCATCAACTCTCTCGAAAAACCCACGACTTCCCTCTCGAAGTATAGGGCACTACGGAAGACCAGGGGGTTTAGGGCATTTGAGTTGTAGAAGAGCTTGTAGGCTTCTAACGCGATAGCCCTTAACTCGTCATTCCCGGTCTCGTACGAGTGAATGAAGAGCCTGCCGGAGGATAGATCGGGCTCAAGCTCCTTAACTTTCCTAAGAGCCTCAACTACTTCCTCGAGGACCTGGTCCATTAACACCGCCTCACGTAGTATGTCTAGGAAGTAGCGCTTATCTCCTATGCAAAAAGGAGGGATCATGACCTTCTAAACCTGATGACTAGGCTAGACGGAGGTTCCAAGCCTTACTACCCCTGGGTTTTGGATACTTGCAAATTCATCCTAAAACTTTTATGTATCCAAAGATGTGTGAGTGGGATTAAGGAAAGTCGCAGGGGTCGTGTTATGTCGAAAGTGGGCGGTAACAAACTCCTTCTCCCAGGCGCGCTCGCCGCCGCCATCTTAATAGTACTTGTTGCGGCCGCCTTGACGTTCTTCCGTGGGCCTGAATCCCCCGCCCCTATGGCTGGAGAGGAGGCCCAAATGATGGAGGCTGAGATGGAAGCTGGTATGGGTGAAGAGGAGGCTAAGTCCATGCCTGAAGAACCTATGATGGAGTCCAAGGAGGTTACCCTTACTACTATTGATGGCATGGAGATAAGCCTCTCAGACTTCCAGGGCAAGGTTGTCATACTCTGGTTCATGATACCTGCAGGCTGCCCCATATGCCAGACTCAGGTTGAGCCCCTGAAAAAAGTCTATGAAGAGTATATGGACGACGTGGTTGTCCTTGCAGTCACTATCCTGGATTATAAGGGGGTAGAAGATGATATGATGGCCTTCGCCTCCAAGAACGGGATTGAGGGATGGTATATGGCTGTAGATAGGGTAGGGCTAGCCCTAGAATACGATATTATAGAGATGGGCGTCATAGTACTTGGACCCGACGGCGAAATCGTCTTCCGAGGTATACCTATGGCTGACTATGAGGAGCTAAAGAGCGCCATCGAATCGGCACTTCAAGCATAATGGAAATATGGGGGGTGTACTAGCGTGGAGGACCTCCTAGCTTTTTTCGTCCTCTCCTTCCTCGCGGGCGCTGTAGCCTTCGTAAACCCATGTGGCATAGCGCTTCTCCCAGCCTATGTATCCTTCTACCTGGGCTCGGGAGCCGGGGGAGGCTTTGTAAGAAGGCTTGGCTTGCGAGTACTTACTAAGGCGTTGGTACTCGGGCTCCTCTCTACTATAGGCTTCATGGCGGTCTTCGGAGCGGCGGGCCTAGTGATGGGCGTTGTAGGGGCCTGGATAGTAAAGTATGTCCCCTGGGTCTCTGCTATCGTTGGCTTCGGCATCGCTCTTCTCGGCCTCTACTTACTCACTGGAGGTAAGCTCCCGGGGGCTTCGACTCTCCCGGGCTTCGACTTATCCATGCTAGTTAGAGGTAGCAGCATAACTTATTTCCCACTCTTCGGCATCGCGTACGCCATAGTATCAATGAGCTGCACTATACCAGTCTTCCTCTACATAGCCCTCCAAGCCCTTAGTCTTGGAGGCGTGGTGGAGGCTCTCTCAGTCTTCCTCTCCTACGCTGTGGGCATGGGAGCATCAATGACTGCCTTTACGCTAGCGCTAGTACTTGCTAGCAGCGTGCTCCAGAGGCTCATACACAGGATCCTACCATACACCATGAGGGCGGCCGGGGCCGTCATGGTGGCGGCGGGTACCTACATAATATACTGGCAGGTCTTCAAGGGAGGCCTACTCGGCTAGGTGAATGGGTGTTGAGGGTAGAGGCTCGGAGCTACGGGGAGATCGAGGAGATAGTCTCCAAGGCTGAAACCGTTGTGGTAGACTTCTGGGCTCCCTGGTGCAAGCCGTGCGAGGACGTTGAGAGAGAGCTGCAGGTCCTAGAGGAGGAGTACGACTGTAAGGGCCTAGTCATAGTTAGGGTAAACGCCTCCGAGGCTCAGGAAGCCGTGCTTAGGTTCAAGGTTCTAGGCCTTCCAACCATCATAGCATTCAAGAAGGGATCTCAGGTCTACAGGAAGACCGGGATAACCAGCGCCGAAGAGCTAGCAGAAAAACTTGAATGCAGAAGCCTAAGCTCAATATAACCGTCGAACTCGGACTCACTCCAGGCTTAAATACCTTACTAGGCCTTGATGCGAGGGTCGGGGTGGATATGCTGGCAGGGCTTGCCCGTAGAATTACAGGCAATTTAGGGTACATAGTGATCACAGTCGGGCTAGCCGTCTACCTAACCGTGCTCTTAGTATCCATAGTTAAAGCGCTCTCAAGGTAACCGGCTAGGGGGAAGAAGCATGGTGAAGCCTCAAACTCAACAAGCCCTCATACTACTCTCCATAGCAGCGTATCCAGCCCTCATACTAATGGGTGGCGTGGGATGGATAGTCCTCGCAGCCCCAATAGTGGCTGGTGGCCTACTGGCTATAACCTCAGCCCTCGGCCCCAGGCACTATTGCCCCGTTAAGCTAGGCGCTATAGCAGGCCTCCTAGGAGCTATGGCTTCAGCGATAATAGCGGCTAGCTCCCACCTTGGCTATCCGGGAGTCCTAGCAGGCTACCTAGGAGTTAACGGCGTTGGTGGATTAGCCCTAGAGCTAGTATACCATGCCACAACTACTCCAGCACTAGGAGGAGCCATTCTACTATTCATATGGAGGCTTGAGCAAGCACACGCTAAAATCCATTAGCTAGCTACATAATCAGGCTCTCCGGGAAGGGGGTTGGTATTACCTTAAATGCTTTGGATCTCTTTACCATAATACTTATTCTAAGATTCCTGTAAGGATGGAGTAAACTCTTTAAGTATTATAGCATTACGTTTATAAGGGTTTAGAGCATGGGGATATACATTAAAACCCGTAGGACCTTCCTGCCGGGTATACCATACAACGAAGCTGCCAGGCACAAGGCCCTATCAGCCCTCGAACTCCTCTCCCCCTTCAGAGAGTACCTCACAGTGACCTTCATAGGAGTGTACCGCCACGTTCCAGTCCGTTCTAGAAGCGCTGAGGAACCCCTTACAAGGCATGTGAAGATTAAGGGTAGCGGTGTGATCGGGGGCGCCGCTGAGGTTCTAAAGGCGTTCCTCGATAGGGCTGTCGAGAGGTGGAGGACCCTCTATGGTACCTACGTGGTAGTAGAGGCTCTGTATGAGCCTCCGGGCGAGCCCGGCGTGCCACTATACCTAGCGGCCTCTAACGGGGCGCCTAGCATGGCGGATATAGAGTTAGACTCCTACGACTGGATCCATAACGGTCGAGTCATAGAGTCCCTTGAAGAGTCTCTAGGGGTAGTAGGCTACCCGGGCGTGAAGGACCTCTTCCGCGCAGTAAGTAGGCTCCACAAGAAGCTATCTACGCATGCGATGCTAGTTGATAAGGCTGTTCTTAGTAAACAGCCCGAAGCCCTAGAGGATATGACGCAGGCTAGAGCAGTATGGCTACCCACAGAGGCAAAACTCCTATCCTACGCCCTCGACACCCTAGAGTACCTGAGGGAGTTTGAAAAGGAAATGGCTGACCTCTACGACTACTACCAGCCCTACAAGAAGAGCCTTGTAATATCGCTGATCGCGAATTCGAGGGAGTATAGGACGTACATTAATAGCGGTAGAGTGGCTAGGGAAGCTATAGTAACTCCGATGGCGAGTATCCTAGTAGAGTCAAGGAGCGACACCCTTAAGGAACTGTTCAACTTGATAAGGGAGGACATATTAGAGCCTTTTGCCAAGGAGGTGTTAGAGACTAGAAATTCCGATATCAAGCTGAGAGCGTTCGAGTACCTCAAGCATAAGCTCGCTGAGAAGTTCTCTAAACGATCCTGACGTATAGGTCCTTGCCATCTATGTCGTGCCTCGTCCTATGTCTCCCGAGGGGCCTCATAGCCCTGAAGAGCCCCTTCCTTCCTCTGACAGGCTCCAGCTTCATAACACGCCTTAGCTCCTTGGAGGGGTTCCTCACCTCTATCACGTAGTAGTCAACTTTCTCGTGTATCTCGGGGAAGTTTCTAGCGAAGCTCTCGAGCTGTTTCATAGCCTTAGTTATAGACCCACTCTTAACCTCCAGCACAACGTACCTGCAGGTAACCCTATGCCAGGCACAGTCAGGAAGCTTCCTATTCTCTAGCTTTTCGCGGCCTCCCAGCTTTTCGGCAAGCTTCTCCTCCAAATCCTTTTCAGTCAAAATCGTGTCCACAACTCGCTCCCATAGTAGTGGTCCCTCGATGATTTTAATTCTGCGTTCACAATCTTCCTTGCTAATCCTAGTTCACCTCAATGAAGCCGGGGGGGAGTTTATGTCTGGGGCTTAACGGCTACTACTATGATGGTGCGCCCTCTCCTTTCAATTCTCTTTAGTTCCTCGGCCCTAGAGTAGGCAGAGGCCTTCTTACTCCGATCCCATACAAACAGGATGCCCGTTTTCCACTCGCTCCCCTTCATATAGTCAAGTAGCTGGCTTACCCCTCTGTCGACGTCTGAAGCGGTCCCCGTAAACTTGACTTCTACAGGCACCTCAATCCTTCCTCTAGGCTTCTTAACAACGAGGTCGGGCCGCGCTCTCCCAGCAGTATAAATCACGTCAAACCCCTTCAAAACCAGGAACTGATAGATGAGTGAGTGAAGGCAATCCTCGCTTCCGGGCTCCTTAATAACCATCTTTGGAAACTCGCTCCGAAGCAGGGAGGCAACCTCCTCGGCAACCCCCACAGAGTTACCCCCCTCTACTACATCCCCTCAAACTTCTAATAAAAATTATAGACGTTTCACTACTAAGTAGCTCTGATATCACCGAGCCCTTCCATTTTACAAGCCCGGAAAGACGCAAGTAAGGTTAAATGCCGAAGAAACCACGACAAACTAAATCCCGAAGAGATAAAGGGGGGGCTTGCGGGATCCTCTTCCTCATAATTCATAATCCCCTTCCCGCCCCCGAGGCTCCAGACTTTGTTGAAGAAGGGCCTAGCTTGTGGATCAAGCCGGAGTGCCAGTTAGCCTACAGCCCGTCATCCCCACCGCTCACTACCCTTTCTGAGCTACAAAGAGGCGAGAGCTTTACAATCCTGAAGAGGTATTTAGGCTTGGATAGGCCCACTAGGCGCCATGAGGACGTGTTCAAGGTGAAATTTAGCTACGCCGATACTTACAGACAACGTTAACCCCCCGGTTTACAAAGGCGGGGTAGAGAGTAGGAAGCCGCGACCAGCGGCCGGGGAATGACCCCCCGGGCCCGAGCCGCTCCCCCCAGAGAGCGGAGGGAGCCGTAGCGAGCCACCCGAGCCCCCTAGAGAGCCCTCTAAAGCTCTAGATGGTATTTAAGCCTTCTAGGCCTCTTAGAAGCGCCATTAACGACGCTTTGATGTAGGTATAAGGGGGGATCCCTCGCCACCCGCCCTTCAAACCCCCCTTCTAAGCCTTGAACGGTAATAAGGCAAGGAGTATAGGGGGCGGGAGTGATGAGGGGCTGCGAGAGGCCGAGGCCCCCCGGAGGGCCGAGGGGGCTGACTGGGCCAGGCTGACCCGCCCCCACAGCTAAGGTAAGAGTACAAGGCTAGTATAAACCCTAAACCCAGCGCCCGGGGCTAGGACCTACTCCTTTCTGCTTAAACTGTCATACCGGGGGGTCTCTGAGGGTGGTCGTCGCTAGACGTAACTGTCATGATCGAGGTGTTAACCGGGGGGTTACGCCTATACCTATACCTCGAGCGCGCAAACAATAGCCATGTAGGGGATTGAAAGCCAAGTAGGTGGCTGAAGGGGTGGATGGAGAGATTCTACACCCCATAGACCCTCCTACACGACCATAGACTAACCACAAGCCCCCAAGCCATAGCCACAAGACAATCCGTAATACCGGGCCTATCAATGCTCCACGACGGCCCTCACAGTAGCCCTGAGCCTATCCGCCAGGGCCGCGACGCTACCTCCACCCCTCAGCTCCACGTTACCCCCGCCATAGTATAGGCGGAGCCGGTACCTGTTAAGCCACCCGTACACGGCCAAGCCAGCCCCCACCAGAAGCAAAGCCAAGGCTACAGGCGGGGCAAACCGCCCAAGCCCCTCCCTCACCATAACCCAGTAAACACCCCCAGAAGCCAGAGCCAGCAGAACCCCAGCCAAAACGTAGGTCTGTCTCTTATACACATCTGACGCT
>WAKF01000073.1 GCA_015523465.1 Aeropyrum sp. | reverse complement strand
GTCCTAGGCCTAGACGCTCGGGGGGTGGAGGTCCTGGCTGTGAAGGCCCGCCTCCCAGCCCCGGCCCTCGAAGGCTACGCCTCAAGGCTCGCAGGGGAGTTCGACCTAGTGGTGTCTAAGGGCATTGCTAACATGGAGGCTCTTATGGAGTACTGCATGATCCCCCCGGGGAAGGTCCTGGTAGCCCTAGCAGCGAAGTGCCCGCCCTTCTCAGCCGAGCTGGGAGTGCCGCTGGGGGGCGCTGTCGCTAGGATGGGCTATAGGTGCGTGGGAAGGGCTAGAGCGAGGTAGCCCCCGGGGGTCGCGGAGAAAGCTAGGAAGGCATTACTCAATGAGAGTCCTGGGCTACGAACACCCCTGGGGCTTCAAGGCTAAGAAGCGGCTTATAGAGCCCGTGTGGACCCTATGCGAGGGTTTCTCCAGGGCCGACTTCATAAGCCTCCACGTACCCCTCTCAGAGGAGACCTACAGGATAATTGGGTGGAGGAAGATAGAGTGCTTCAAGCCTGGAGCTAGGCTATATTAGTGAACGCAGCCCGGAGGGCCGTGTTGAACCCAGAGGCGGTACTATACGCCTTGGAAGGTAGACTCTCAGCGGCTATGAACGTGCTGGGGGAGAAACCGCAGAGGAAGCCATCAGAGAGGCATGAAGCTGCTAGCCAGAGTAGTAGATAGCTCCTATAACCCTCCCAGCCCTTAAGGCCCCGTGAGTCTTAGGAGGAGGTCCTTCCCTCTCCTTCTTCAGCCCTTCGTGGCAATATTATTGTAGTCTTGCTTCTTCTAAGCCCTCTCTTCTTAATCCTCTTCAACTCGTCTCTCAGGGCTTTCAGCCACCCGGAGTCATAGAGGACTATCCCCTCCTCTAGGGCGTCAACTATGGTGGGGCTCCCCTTCCTGAGCATTTCGAGGGCTTCTTGGGGAGTATAGGGGTGGGGTTCCACCGGTATCTTCACGTCTGCCAGGATGTCTAGGACGAGCTTGATCCTGTCTAAGTAGCTTTCCCGGAACCAGGTTATTACGAGGAGGTCGTAGTCGCCCCGGGCCCTAGATTCGAAGAGCACCACAGCCGCTAGGTTGAGGCTCCTTCTAAGCTTTTCAACGATCTCCCTTAACTCCTCCACCTCTGAGCACCCCCTTAACATAATTTAGGATGGCTTCTGCAGCCTCGATAGCTCTCCGTGATGCCTTCTCGTCGTAGGCCTCGTGAGGGGTTCCGGCTGGGTGGGCGTTTGGGTGCCTCGAGGTATGTAGTGCCTGTCTAGCTCACGGGCCATGCTTAGCAGCTTGGAGTCTGGGGGCCTACCGGTTATCGTGAAATACCTTATCTAGGAGAACCCTCACGCTGTGGCCCCAAGGGGGCCTCGTTGAGGCTGTATAAGAGGGCCTTCACAGCCTTTTCCGCAGCCTGGTGGGAGTAGAAGGCTGCGGCGTTGTACCTCCGCTCCCTGTGGAGGATCCTAGCGGTCTCCAGGTCCCATTCCGTCTCGTTTAGACACCTTTCCGCCTCTCCCCTCAAAGATCCTACTCCCAACGTTTTAGGGTTGATAGGGTGCTGATAGGTCGTAGTGCATTGTTAGCGGTCTTGCTGTGGCCGCTATCACGTAGCCTCCCCTGAATACGTGGCTCATCACAACCATGTACCTGTCAGCCATGTATGGCAGCATGTCCCTCAGCTCGGAGGGCACTCCGACCTTCTCAGCATGGCTCCTCTCCGTCCTCAAGACTATCTTCGTGTTTGTTAGCTGCAGTATTATGTCGTGGAGGTCGCTCGGGCTGTGAGTGCTGAATACTATCCCCACTCCCCGGGCCCTCCCTAGCCTCGCTAGTCTTGATATCATGGCTGCGACTTGCCTGTTAGCCTCTGCCTCCTCGCTAGACCCCTTTTCCTGGGGGAAGAACTGATGTGCCTCGTCAACTATGACTAGAAGGTCGGGCGCCTCCCTCCTTCGGGAGGCCCACTCCTCGTGCTTCCAGGCTATAAGCCTCTCCAGCACCCTATACGCTATAAGCCTCGGGGTCCAAAGGCTACCCCCACTCCTAAAGCTAGGCCAATGTAGGTCCACGACTATTGGTGAGGGCCTGGGTGTTGAAGCCGCCTCAGCCACTATCAGCCTCCAGGGGGGCTCGCTCAGGACCTTAACAACCCCTCCCTTAATCCCCGGGAGTGAGAGGGCTACATCTACAACGCCAGACTCTGCCAGGGCCTGGAGCTTCCTGTAGAGGGCTTCCACGCTACCCTTATGGGGCTTGGCCTTCTCCATGAGCCTAACCAGGGGTAAGGTAGCCTCTGCCAGCGTCTCGCCCAGAGGCTCCACCCTCCGGCCTGCGAAGAGGTTTGAAGACTTGTCCCCGGCTATGTGGGGGGCTACCAGGTCCTGCATCATATCGTCCACCTCCTCCATGAACTCTTCAAGGCTGCCTTGCCTCCTACTCCTTCTGGAGACAGCATAGTATTCCAGGTAGAGGGCTGCGGCTGCTAGGAGGACCTGGATGGGGGGGTAGAGTCCCCGGGCCCTCCGGTAGTGCTCCCTAAGTCTTTTCAGTAGGTCCTGGGCTAGCCTGGTTATCCCGGGCATGAGGCCTGCAAGGGAGTCGCCCCTCATACCCTGGGGGTCTATAGTGTTGATCGTGTAGGGTATGATCGTGTAGGGGGCTTCAGACGCCTGGCAGACCACTAGCCCTCCGCCTCTCTCAACACACTTCCACTTAACCTCCCTCCGGGTTAGGGGCTCTATGACGCTCCTTGAGTACTCTTCCACGATCCACTCTATAATGGCGGCCTCGGAGGTCCTACCCCCAGACTCCACTATATGGGTATACGCCTCGTCCACCAAGTCCACAGTCACGGGGAGGACTATGACAACCCTTTCGGGAGGTCCTACTCCCCTGTAAACCCTCTCAGCAATCTCATCGCCTGGAGGGCCTGGGAGGGGTAACTGGATGAAGTCCTCGTTCATGTCTAGCGAGACTGGAATGACGGTCCTGCCCTCGAGGCCGGGCGAGCTGGTTAGGGCTGCTATCGTGTTCTTGAGCAGCGTCGTCTTACCGCTTCCAGTAGTACCTATCACTAGTATGTGCTGGAGCAGGCTCTTATATGGGAGTCTCACAGCTATCGATCCACCCTTTACCAGGCCCGCCGGCGTGGCTAGAGCCCCAACAGTGACCCCCCCGCCGCCCAGGGATAGGAGCCTTTCAACCACGTCTGGTCGTGGGTCGAATACGGGGCTCTGGGGGTCTATGCTTAGTGACGCTGGAACAGGCGGCTCACGCCCCTCAGCGTCCCCCTCAACTAGTAGTTTCAGCCTGAGCCTGGGAGTAGTCATCAAGGCGTCGGGGTCTAGACTCTTAACGCCATTGTAGGGGCTTATTGGCCTCCCAACACCAGACTCGGCTAGCTCGTCCGCCCTCCTAACCTCCACTACTACCCCCAACGCTATCCTCATTGTCTTAGGATCGACTACCGCGAGATAGTCACCTACCCTGAGGCCCCCCATAGAGTAGTAGATGGCTGGGTGGACCTCCACCTCAACCTCCGGAGAGAAAGTCGTGGATACCTCCCCGTACCTGGTAACCCTCCCAACAAGTCTTCCAAGGCTGGAGGCTACCTCATAAGCCCTCCTAAGCCTAGAGGCTAAGTCTACCTTACCTTCTCTTTCAGCTACGAACCTGCCAAGGCCTCCCTCCAATCTTCAGCCACCTCCACCATGCTGGAGTATGAGATAGGCACTCCCCAGGCTCTGAGGGTTGAGGCTAGCATCCTCCTAAGCGCCCGGGTTATGCTCGAGGACCTACGGTCACTAGATGCTATCGTGACGGGCTCCAGCGAGTCCCTCGCAACGCTATCAGCCAGGAACACGTGGACCGGCTCTAAACCCCGGCTCTTCAGTATCGATAGCGTGCGTTGCGTGTACTCGAGCCTATACACCCTAGCGGTAGCAGGCGAGAGATTGAAGCCTCCCAGCGGGACTACAACGTACTCAACAATCTTCTCCAGCCCCTCACCAAGCCTCACACGCAGCTTTGGAGAGCGGAGTATCGATCCGGGCCTCCACTTGAAGCATCCCAGCCTGAGGGCCGCGTCTATGAGGGCACGGTCGCCGATAGCTCCCACCCTCAGGCCGCACCTAGAGAGTAAAGCCTCTATGCCCGCCGCAACGGAAAGGAGACGGCTCCTCTCAACCCTCTTAACAACGCCCACAACAGCAACTCCCTTATCCTCTAGGAGCCTCACGCTATCAAGCCTATCCTGTAAGAGGGCTCTCCAGCTATCACGGTACTTTACAGCCACCTGGTCAAATACGGCTCTCGCTACGAGGAATACCGGGCCATCTAGCAGTAGTGCATGAGGGCGTAGGTCCTCCCCTGCGAGGGTCTTCAAAGCCCAGTTCTCCAGGGAGACCCTCATCTCGTCTAGAGCTTGGTGAACACTATAATCGGGGTCGAAGGGCCTCCCTGCAGGGTTTACTGTTGTGGCGAAGTTTACCTCCAGCCTTCCGGCAAGGTCTGGATCGTTAGGTAATATATAAATGTATGGCAGACCACGCAACCATAATCTGCCTCCCCCAAGGCTGGGCCAATCAAAACCCAAACCCCTCCAGAAGGTAGCTGACACTGTGCCTACTACGATGTCCGCAGGGGGCGTCTCTAGGTGCCTACTGCTACTGTCTAATCCCGCTAATGTGAAGCTTGGCTCTCTAACCCTATGAGCTCTCCCAGCTTCTAATGGCATAAGTAGCCTAGCTTGCCCCTCTAGGACCTCTGCTAACGCCATGCCAGCGTCTTCAATGCTTAGCCTAGCCTCGAGAAGGTCTTGAAGACGGAGCACGCTACGGCCTATACCAGTAGTCCTACCTGTAGACCCTAGCAGTTCTGCCAGCCTCCGTAAAACCGCTGTTACCCTCTCGCTCATCGCCCGGCTCCAATATAAGGATTAGTGGTAATACCTTTTAGCTAGTAGCCTTTAAAAACTCAGGGGAAGGAGGAGAGAGCATGGAGAATGCTAGAGTTTATGGGGCCACGTTGCCTTTCCAATAGTCCTCGTAGGCCTTCTTATAAGCCCCGGTTAAGGGGCCTTCAGCTACTACGTGGCAGTGGGGCTTGCCCTCTCCGTATATGACACCCGTGAAGTCACAGAATATGGCAGCCCCGTCTACTATGTGATCCACGAAGCACGTTGCATAGGCTCTCTTAGGCGGCTCGACCTCAACACCCAGGTCCCTGGCTATAGCGGCTGTAGCTGCTTGAGCCATGTGGCTGGCAAGGAAGCCTGACATCGGCGCTCTAAACACTGCTATAGAAGAGTCGCCTATCAGGAATATGTCATCGTACTTTGCATGTCTAAAGCCTTTGTAGGGGTCTACTGCAGGCCATCCAGACTCGGGGGCTAGCCCTGAGTCTCGAAGAAGCCTTGGAGGCTTGAAGGGAGGAACTACAGCTAGGAGGTCAAAGGACACCTCACCGCCCTTGTAGCGTAGGACCTTCCCCTGAGGGTCTACCTCAGTAGCCTCAATGCCCCCGATGAACTCTATTCCCGAAGACTCTAGCAGCTTCAAGACCCTCGTGTAAACCTCCTCTCCTAAAGCCCTTAGCGGCGGCTTCTCGAAGAAGACTGCAGTGACATTAAACTTCCTCCCCAGCCTCTCCCCCACTCTCACTACTAAGCCTGCTAGCTCGAAGGGAGCAGGGGGGCAAGGATAAGGAGGTCTTAGGGCGCCTACAACCACTCTAGATCCATCGCCGAGGCCTTTGAGAGCCTCTCGGAGCTTTACTGCGCCCTCAACAGTCCAAGGGTTAATGTTTGCTTCTGCTAAGCCCGGGATAGCTGCTTCGTTAGGCTCGCCACCAGCAGCAACTACAAGGTAGTCGTAGCTAATTTCACTTCCTCCCCTGAGCAGGACCTTCCTCTCACCCGCATCTACCTTAACGGCCTCGTCGAATATAGCCTTGACCCCGAGCTTCTCAAGCCCCTCTACACTAACGTAAACATCCTCTGGATCCCTGAAGCCTGTAGCTACATAGGTTAATATAGGCTTGAACACGACCCGCCTCGAAGCTTCCACGACAGTAATCTCGACGCCATCCTTAGGCAGGACCCTTAAAGCTTCTCTCACAAAAGCTAGACCTCCAGGACCAGAGCCTATAACGAGTACCCGCTTAGGAGCCAAGGAGCAGGACACCAATAAGGTCTAAACAGGGCTGAAGACTTTCACTCTAAAAAAGTGTTTGACAGTATTCAAGCAGCCCTTGCTGGGACCTCCAGCTCACCGAGTATCCTAGCAGCTTCCTTGGCAGCCTTCTCTCCGGAGAGTAGCATGGCGCCGAATGTCGGGCCCATCCTCGGTAAGCCTAGGACCTCCGCCACCGCTATTCCAGCCACCACTAGTCCCGGATAGACTTCCTTAGTATTCTCTACTACCAGGTCCTCACTCCTAGACACATTCATGGGGCCCAGGACCTTAGCCTTTAGAAGCCCCCTCTCAGCAAGCTTCCTAGCAACTACAGCGTCGTGACCGCTAGCATCTATGACGACCTTAGCTCTCAGGCCTATAGGGTCTACACAGGTTATCTGCCTAGGCAGCCCCCTAACAGGGCTCCAGTTAACCACGACCCCAGCAACCCTCCCATCCTCGACGATCACATCCTCAATGGCGGTAAGGTTAAGAACCCAGGCTCCAGCCTCGAGAGCCCTCGCTATGAGCTTAGCAGCCACTAGAGGGCCGTAAGCCCTGAAGAGCCCCGGCTTAACCTCCTCGTAGGGCACACCAAGCTCTCCGAGGATCCTGTCGGCGGGAGCCCTCACTGTAACATAGTTCATGAAGTAGCCTCCAAGCCATAGACCGCCTCCAAGGTAGTTGTTCTGCTCCACAACAGTAACCTTAACTCCCTGCTCTGCGAGCCTCCAGGCAGCCGCGAGGCCTGAAGGCCCAGCGCCAACTACTATCACGTCGCTCCTAACCCTCTCCCTCAGGGCAGAGTAGAACCCATCTATTATCGCCTCGCTCACGTCGGCCTCACTCGCGGGGGAGAAGAGCCCAGCCACCCCTCTTACCACCATTAGTGGTAATTACCCTAGATACATGTATAAATAAAATTGTATATGAGGGTAACTAGGGCTAAGCTCCTTAAACGAGATATTAAGTTTGATGTGAAGATAAAGGAATATTCTATCCCCCAAGTGATGGCACCGGGTAGAGCTGTCGCTGAGCCCTCTGGAAGCTGACACTAAGGATCATGGATGTAAGGTGTGTCGTCTAGGGCGTGAAGCCCCGGAAAAGGATCCCAAGTATACCCAGTAGTATGGGGACGTTGAACGCTATGAAGAGCCTAGGGAAGAGAGTTAGTTGCCCTTCAATCCTAGCCACCCTTTCCTCAAGGCGTGAAAGCCTGTCTTCAAACCTGCCCATCCTCTCCTCGAACCGGTTCATCCTCTCTTCAAGCTTGCCCATCCTTCCCTCGAGATTGTTCATCCTCTCTTCTAGCCTAACCATTCTCTCTTCAAGCTTGTCCATCCTCTCTTCAAGCTCGTCTATTCTCTTCTCAAGCCCATCCATCCTCTCTTCTAGCCTATTCATTCTCTCTTCTAGCCTGTCCATCCTCCCTTCAAGCCTATCCATTTGACCTCTCAGCCCGTTGAGAGCGTTTCCATGCTCATTCATCCTCTTTTCGAGCCTTTCTACGTCGTCTTTGGTCGCAGTCTCCTTGGCTATTGCAATGAGGATCTCGCGCCTGAACTCTCTATTGGCTAGTAGCTCCTCTATCACCATGTCTCGGCATTTCTTCGCTACCTCCTCTATATCCACAGCCACCTAACCACCCGCGCCATATTTGTTGCGGCACGCTAGTATTAAGCGTGTAGAGTGCCTATTACTGGGGGCGGGTGCCGTGAGGTTCCAGCACCATCCTACCCCCGCTCCAGCGGGCCCTGTAGCCCTCTATCCCTAGAACTAGGGCGCAGTCCCACGAGGCCGCTAGCCTGGGGGCTCCTATGGCCACTGCTAGGGCTGCCAGGGCTGCTGCCAGAGCATCCCACTCGTGATCCCCTAGACCCTCGGGGGGTTCCTGAGGGAGCCCTAGGTCCTCCCTCAAGCTCCAGGGGTGAGTTTCCACCGGTATCCTGCCAGCCTCGAGGAGGAGCGCTGCTATACTAGAGCCTACCCTGGCTAGCTTCCTCATGCCATATAGGGTTAGGGGAAGTAGCCTGGCTCCCATGGAAGAGGCTATCCTATCACACTCTCTCCAAGCTCCCCCTGATCCCGTTGTGAGAGGAGCGTCGACACCCACGTAGGGTGCCCTAGAAGTCTTTAATACAGCTCCCCAGGATCTCCTAGCCACCACCTCTCCCAACTCTACAACTCTACATTTGAGCCCAAGGCAGTGGAGAATGGCGTAGCCCCAGCGCCCTCTACCCCCAGAGGGGTCTAACCCCGAGACTATTATCGGCTCTGTGACGCTTAGAGTAGGGTCAGCCCTCACACGGCTCCTCATCAAGCCCAGCCCTTGGCCTCCGGTTCCGAAGTCGCTCTTCATCCCCGAGGGCTCTCTATGAGGGTAAAGCTTATTATGTTTAAAGTGTGGCTGATAGTGTAACCTTCCCCCATTATTTATAACTTCCTTGATTAAACGCGCTTGGGGAAAGCCTATACGATGCTACGAGCTTTATCACATTAATGTGAAATCTCGTTTAAAGCTTATATATATTGCAAGCGAGCTCTCCTTATATAGATGGGAAGCGTGAACATGCCGAGGGAAATAAGCTCTGCGCCCCGCATGGGGGCTCCCGACATTAGTGAGCTTATTCTAGACAAGTTTTACAGGACCTTGAAGGAGAGGCTGAAGAACGACGTACTCATAATAAGCGCCGGCACGTCAGCTCTCGTAGCGGCATGGAAACTGGCTGAGAGAGGGTATAAGGTGACTGTGCTCGAGGAGGCTGGATACCTTGGAGGAAGCCTATGGGTTGGGGAGTCGTTTGTAAGCCACACCATAGTCACGTCCCCTGCAGAGAGGATCTTGGAGGAGCTAGGTGTAGAGTATGAGGAGGTTAGCGCCGGGGTGTATTGGGTTAACGGCCCCCTCCTAGCAGCTAAGCTGATAACCCGGGCCTTGGAGGCTGGAGCGTGGTTCTTAAACTTTGCCTCGGTGGATGACGTGCTAATAGAGAGGGGGAGGGTGGCTGGGCTCCTTGTAAGGTGGAGCCCCGTGCAAGGGCCTGTAGGGATGAGAGCTAAAGTCGTGATAGACGCCTCTGGGAGGGACGCTGTGGCTCTACGGAGGCTCGTTGAAAGAGGCCTAGTGGATGTCAGAGCGTTTAGGAGGCCTGGGATAGAGCTTAGGGGTGAGACTGGAGAGCTTATAGTAGAGAACACTATGGAGGTGTACCCCGGGCTTATCGTATCAGGTGTAACTGTGGCTGAGATGCTGGGGATAGCTGAGATAGGCCCTGGAGTAGGACCGCTTCTACTCTCGGGGGAGAAAGCCGCTATGGAAGCCTCAAGGCTAGTAGAGGCTGAAAGAGAATCCCTCTAGCCCCCGAGGAGGGCATCTAGCCTCCTCACTCCAGACATCTCCTCCCATCTAACCCCAAAGGCTTGAAGCATCTGCTCGAAGGCCGTTTTTACGTAGTCAAGGTACTTGTTAGTATCTACTTCTCCTAGCTTTGCTAGGGCTACAGGTCTAACCCCTACAGAGTCCCTTGTCTTCACGAAGCTCACTATATCACCCTTACCCATCTCAACTCCCTCGCGCCTGAGCATCATGGCTGCTTTTACGTGCTGGGGCGTGTTCTTGGTGTACTCTCTCGGGTCTTTGGATAACATGACCTTTATGGCGTACTCGTCTAGAGTGTACTCCTTATTCCTAACCTTCTCGTAGACCCTCGCCACGTGCTTCTTAAGCTCTTCGATAACCCTCGCTACATCCTCCGGCCCCTCTATGCCCGCTAGGAGCTTCACCGCCTGGGTAAACTCCTTCTTAATGAACTCGGGCGTGTTACTCTTCTTAGCTACCATACCCTTAATCACTACGTCACCATCGCCCGTAACGCCCAAATAGTTCTTTTTAAGCCCGCTGAAGACCACGAACCTAAACACCTTGTCGACCTCCAGCTCCAAGCCGAACTCATCTTCAACGTACTTGACTATATCTTCAAGCTTCTCCCTCGGGGGGTCCCAGATGAAGAGGCTGTCAGTATCCCCATAGACTATGAAGAGGTTGAGCTCCCGGGCTTTGGAGAGCGTTGAGAGGAGCACAGTTCTACCAAGTGCTGTAACGCTTTCAGCCACCTGCAGGCTGTAGAGGCTGAAGGACTCGCTACCGAAGACCCCGTAGCTTGCGTTTATGTAGACCTTCATAGCAGACTGGATTATGTCGTACCAGAGCCTCTCCTCATCACTAAGACTCTTATCCTTAGCCTTCTTCTTGTAAATCTTGACTCTGAAGTCTCTCAGTAGCCCTACAAGCTCGCTACTAATACCCTGGAACTCCATGCAGACTTCATGGCCTACCTCGGGCACCCTCTTCTTAGGCCCCTTACAGTAGGGGTTATTCACGGTCTCGTAGCTTAGGTTCCACTGTTTTATTAGGGAGGGGTATAGGCTAGCGAAGTCTAGCACTACTACGTTGAAGAATATTCCTGGAGGCGGGTCTAGCACTATTGCACCCCTATACTTCTTATCCTTTATTATAGCCTCCACCCTAGGACCTCCGCCACCCGTCAACTCCTTAATCTCGTCTCTACCCGGTATTATCCAGCCCCTCCTCCGATGCTCCCAGTAGAGCATACCCCTAATCCACGATGATATCTGGCTCCTAGTAATGTCCTCGATCCCTAGCTTGCTAATCCTCATTATCATTACTACCAGGTGCCATACTAACATGTTATTGAACGTGAGGAGCCTCATGGTGATCCTAGCGTCTTGATAGTTATACTCAGCCAGCCTCCCGAGACTGAGCTCCGGGGGTGGCACCTTGATCTCGACTTTCCTCTCGCCGAGTAGAGCCTGAGCTATGGCGTCTAGGCTTTTCTCCCTATACCTACCTCCAAATGCATAGGCCTGGAGCGCCTTTATGTCGAAGAGCTTCATAAGGTCGATGTGGATTCCAGTCTTGAAAGTGACGTAATCCTGGTGGAATTCTACTGGGATGCTAGAGGGGTCTACTCCGAGAGTTACAAGCCTGTTATACAGGTATGGCACGTCGAAGTGATCACCGTTGAACGTCACTATTATGGGATATTGAGTGACAATCTTTAGAGTCTCAAGCAACATAGCCCTCTCATTATCAAATATTTCGACCTCAACGCCATCCGGCAGCTCGTCTCCCTCCTCGAACCCCATATCATCACGATATAAAAGTAACACCCGGCCCCTGCCGTCGGAGGGCTGGAATGCAACGCTAATCACAGGGTAGAGCGCCCTATCTGGATCTGGCAACCTTGTTGCAACAGGACTATAGACCTCAATGTCGAAAGCTATCATGGGCACCCTTGGAGGCTGGCTTTCAAACATTTTCACCCATAATTTAGCAGTTTCCTTGAACTCCCTTGAAGCGCTAGGGAAGTACTTCTCTATTATAGCCTCGGCTTCCTCGTCTCCTACGTCGAAGACCGTTTGAACCCCCCGAGGGCTCGCCTTCACCTTCATACCCGGTATGAGGAGCCTGTCGAAAATGTAGTTGTGATGATACTTTATGTCGGCCTCCCAATACCTAACCCCCCTCTTCTCCGCCATATCCCTCATAGCCTTCACGCTTAGAGGGTCTGCTACAACAACCTTCGTAACCCTCACACGCCTCCTAAGTATAGGGTGGAACTTCGACACAACATCGTATTGGACAAAGGACTCGTGCCTAGTAAAGTCTAAACGCTTCTCCCTCAAGTCCTCCGGCAAACCGTCTACAAGGAAATAAGGTCTGTGGCCCGTCTTATCAACCCACTTAACTAGCTTGCCACTAGCAGGGTCGTAGACTAGAAGGACCGCTCTGCCAAGCTTCCCGTCATACCGCACATCAAGTAGATAGCCCTCCACAGCATCTACATACTCCGCGTCAAGGGAGAAACCATCATCTACACCCTCAGCCTCAGTACTATGCCTCAGGACCTCCTCTAGGCGGAGAACCTTCCCGCTAGATTCCTTCTCATCCTTAACATCAACACTAGCATCATTAACGGGAGACTCGTCCATAAGCCTTTCCCCGGGCTCCCCCGCGCCGCCCCTAGCACTAGAAGCTAACCAAGCGTCAAGACCTCCTAATCCGCCCTCTCGATGCTTACCACGCTTCCTCCTAGGAACCTGCTCTCCCCTAAACTCGCTACGTCTAACCTTATCACCAGCTATATAGTCGAATAGGCTTCGCCTACCCTTAACAGCCTTAGCCTCTACCTGCGGTGAGGGTGCCGCAGGCTTATCCCTACGAGAGGGTTTTGACCCTGCCTCAGACGGGCCCGTCTTAAGGGCTTTAAGCCTCTCCTTAAGCCTCCTAAGCCTCTCCCTAGCATCACCCTGATCAGTCAAGCCTGCGGCACCCCCATAACGCCGAGCCGAATCATGCTTCCTCTTTAACCCCCATTCTTTCAATTATACTTTACGGGTGGGGGGCTTCAACCTCATGCTACTTGCTTTAACCCCCCACTATACCCTTATCCACTCCTTTTCCCGGATTCCGTGTATTAAGGCTTTGAGGGGGTTTCCCCTGGGGGTTTTAGACATGTAATACTATTTCTCTTTTTTGCTCGCCCTTCCAGGTTATTTAGTGTTTAACCGGTCTACAATTGTTGTCGTGTTTGTGCTTTGAGTTAAGGTGTTTAGACGCGCGTGTTAGGCGTTGGTGCTCGGGGTCTTGGGTGAGGATGGCGGAGGGCTAGTTAGACATTTCTTCGGTGTTGAGGATATCTCGCTCCTAGTATACTTGCTCTCGGGACTTTCACTCCTAGTACTAGCCTATAGTCTCATAGCGTTCTACGTGAGGGTATTCGGGGGCTCCAGACCGCCATCGCCGCCTGGAGGCTTGGGAGGCGCTTTGCGGAGGTTGGTGGTGTATGCTGGTCTTCAGAAGAAGGTTATTGCCCATAGGTTTCCTGGTGCCGTGCACGCCATGATATTCTACGGGATCCTATGGCTCTTCGTAGCCACAGTGTTGAGAGCACTAGACTACTATCTGGGGGGTTTCATACTTCAGCCACCATTCTACTACGCCTACAAGCTACTCAACAATCTAGCCGGGTTTGCTGTTATAGCTGGTAGCCTCGTAGCACTTTATAGGAGGGCTAGGGGCCTCACTCCAAGACTCCCCCGAGACCCTTCCTATTACCTAGTGATACTCCTACTCACAGCTATAGCTGTGACGGGCTTCATGCTCAACGGGCTAGTAGCGGCACTCTATAGGGCCGGGACGGGCCTCTACACGCCCCTCTACGACCCTGGAGGTTACGTGCTCTACCTAGCCTTCCGGAACCTGCCAGGGGAGACCCTGCTAGACGTCTACCGGGCCCTATGGCTACTACACATGTCTACGGCCCAGCTCGCCATAGCACTCATACCCTACACCAACCTATGGCACATACCAGCGGCCCTGGCTAACATAGCATTTGCCTCTGAAACGCCTGCTAGGAGGCTCAGGTCCTATCCTGACGTTGAGGAAAGACTCGAGAAGGACGTTCCAGTAGGGATCGTTAAGATAACAGACACGACGTGGAGGCAGAGGCTCGACTACGAGGCGTGTACTAGCTGTATGAGGTGTACCAACGCTTGCCCAGCCGCAGCATCGGGGAAGGTCCTAGACCCTCGGGGCGTGATCTTCGGTATGAGGCTCCTACTAAGGAGCGGCGGTGACGGGGCCGTATGGAGCCCCGATAACCCTGGGGATGGGAGTGTCGCGGGGGTCAACCCGGAGGCTATATGGAGCTGCCTCACCTGCGGGGCCTGCGTCGCCGAGTGCCCAGTACTGATCCACCATGTCGACACGATTATAGATGTAAGGAGGGGCATGCTGTTCACGGGCGACGACTCAGTACCCGAGGGCGCCCTGAGGGCCTTGGAGAACCTCCAGTACAATGGGAACCCTCTCGGCGCTAACCCTGTGGAGAAGGAGGAGTGGCTTAGGGAGCTTGATGAGAGGCTTGGGGGAGTTGTGGCGAAGGAGGGAGAAGAGTATGATTACCTAGTTTGGTTTGGCTGCGTTACAAGCTATGACCCGAGACTTAGGCCCGTAGCAGAGGCTATACTAAGGCTACTTAGGAAGGCTGGAGTAAAGGCGGCGGTCCTCCCCTACACCGGGTGCACTGGAGACCCGGCCCTTAGGATGGGTGAGGAAGCGCTATTCCTAGAGTCCATGAAGGCCTTCCTAAGGGAGCTTTCTAGGTATAAGTTTAAGAAGCTGCTTGTAAATTGCCCTCACTGCTACAACGTGCTTAAGAACGATTATCCGAGGTACCGTGATGCCCTTCGGGGGGACGATGAAGAACTTGTAGGAGTCCTTGATAGGCTGAAGGTGGAGCACCACTCGCAGGTCCTAGCCAGGCTAGTATCAGAGGGTAAGCTCAAGCCCGGGAGCCTCCGGGAGGCTGCAATAACCTACCATGACCCTTGCTACCTGGGTAGGTGGAATGGCGTTTACGAGGAGCCTAGGAAGGTGGTGAGAGCTACGGGTCTAAGGATAAGAGAAATGCCTAGGAACAGGGAGAAGAGTTTCTGCTGCGGCGGGGGCGGCGGGCACCTCTTCTTCGAGATTAAGAGAGGTAGGAGAGTCTCTAGGATTAGGGCTGAAGAGGCAGCTAAGACCCTAGGGAATAGCGGGGGGAGGAAGGTTGTAGCCGTTGCATGCCCCTTCTGCAACACGATGTTCCGTGCCGAGGCTGAGGACCTGGGCTTCGAGGTTAGGGATGTAGCTGAGATCCTGGATGAAGCTATGAGGGGGAGCTGACGGTTTCTGAGCCAGCTATAGAAGCTTTCTCAGCCAGCCTGCCGGACTCAGTGTATAACAGGTATAGGGCTATCACGATTAGAACTAGCCCTACTAGTGATAGGAAACCGAATATGAAGCCTAGGAGCGAGAGGATACCGCCAATAGCCAGTAGCAGCCCTGGAGTCGAGAACCGTTCCTCAACGTCCCTTAGGGAGAGGCCTAGGATTATGAAGCCTATCAGCAACCCTATGCTTGCTAAGAGTAGGAGCAAGATACCAACGAGTATTATCAAAGTTATGACTCCCGCGATGCCAGCTAGAGCTGAGTAGTAGATTATAGTTGAGGGTAAAGATAGCTTCTCAGCCTCAACCCCCTCCCCACTCTCGCTATACTCCCTAAGGATTCTCCCGGCCTTCAGGAACATGTAGAACTCTACTACCAAGCCGCCCAGCACTATTAGCACGACTAGTAGGAGTGCTAACAGAGCCGCTGCAGACCCTGCAACAAGGGCTCCTACATCCTCAAACCCCCCAGCACCCACGCCTCCATATACTACTTCAGACGATACCGCTACTATGGCTCCGATACCCAGGGCTAGCCCTAAAGCAAGTATAATTATTATTATGATGGCGAGGATCGTCAGAAAGCCTACAATATGACCTATAAGAGCGTAGCGGGAGGCCATCCTTACACTCTCGTAGAACTCCGGCCTGAGATAGCCTTCACCCATAACACTCCACACCACACGGTATCTCGCAGAACCCTAGCCCTAATATTACTGGTTAACGGGTGACTTATGCTAGAGTAGCGGGGGCTCCGGTGAGGACCACATCACCACTCCCCGGCGTGGAGCATCTCCCGGGGTCGGCTCCCAGGGTAGGGGCCTCACCACAGCCCCCGCCACACTGTTAAGTGTGTTGGGAGGGTAATGAAGCACGCTCGATGGAAAAGGTATGTTATGCCATCTCGCGGAGAGAATTTATTCCCTGGCTCCTACTCCCCTACCGCAAGTTTAGTCGCTTCCCTGTTAAGCATGTAGAAGCCTATGAGGGAGACTGCGAGGCCTAGGAGGGTGAGGGGGCCGAAGAAGATTAAGCCTATCAACTGTATACCTGCTCCTACAGATACTAGGAGGCCCGGCTTCTCTAGCTTTTCGTGGAGGCTCCTTACTTGAACTCCAAGGAGTAGGGTGCCTAGGATTATGCCGAGAACTGCTAAGGCGAGGATGATAGCCCCTATAATTACTATGAGGGTAGCAATCCCCAGAAGGCCGCCTAGGGCGGAATAATAGATTACCTTGGCTGGGAGCTCTAGCTCTCTAGCCCCTACCCCTCCATGCTCTACATGATCCTTAAGGATCCTTCCAGCCTTCAACATTAAATATAGCTCTAACGCCAAGAACGCTACAGTCAGGATAAGAACTGCTATAGCAGACCCCAGGCCTATTACTGTAAACTCGGCATCGGAAAGGCTGCCTGGAAGGCTGGCGAGAGATGCTAGCCCTAAGGCTACTATAGCGACGACTAAGACGGCTAGAGCTCCTACAAGGCCTATAAGGACACTATAAAACGCATACCTTGAAGCATCCCTCAGAGTCTCATAGAGCTTGCGTTCCCCGCCAAAAGATCCAGAAGTCAAGTCATCCCGGCCCACAGTCTAAATTTAGTGCACACGCCATTTAACACGACTTTCGGTAGCGAGAACCTCCCTTTTTCCGTTACACCCGTACTTTTAAGCCTCTACGAAAGTTTAACGTGGGCTTATGTGTAGAGAGGGGTTTTGAAGAGAATTGGGGGTTAAGGGTGTTGCTTTTCCTCTAGGAGATTCGTTGTATACGCTTAACCTTGGCTCTCTATCCTACGGGCTCCACCTCAACCCCGAACCTCTGCCTCCACTCTTCGAATGCCTGCTTTTCCTCGGGTGTCAGCTCCCTGCTGAAGCGGTACCAGCCTCCCTTCTCCTTCTTCAGCTCCTCGGGGGCCTCGCTAACCTTGTAGATGCAGTTGACAGGACAACTCTCGATACAGCTAAAGTCGTCCTGACACTTATCCCATATGAGCCTTGCTTTCATGTTCTCGTCAAACTCTAGTGCATCGTAAGGACAGACCTCGATACAAGCCCCACAGCTTATACAGGTGTCCATGTCTATAGCTACCCTTGTGAACTTAGCCAGCTCGCTCATCCCGGCCACCTTACCATGTATTAGGCCTTCTATGGTTATTAAGGGTTTATACATGCACTCAACCCAGTAGTCCCTAAGGCCCGGCTTAAAGGTGTATATTGGGAGTTACGGGAGTTACTATCTCCTCTCGGTCCTCCCGGGAGCGGGTATTACAGGGTAGGGTATGTACTCTACTCCCGGCCTGTTCACGGGAGCTTGAGGGTAGAGGTCCATTAGCCTATACACCTCCGGGGGCACGGTATCCTTCACTGGTAGCCCTAACTTCCTAGCTTCCTCCAACGTTATTGGGTAGTCGTGCGTCCACCGGCCCTCGGTTAGTAACTTGGCTAGATCCCATGCCCTATCCTCGCCCACCTTATCCCTGATTAGCTCCACTATTAGTTCCTGCATTTCCTTCACCGCTTTCTCCGCTATGTCTGCGGCTATGAGGAGCTCGTCGCTAGCCTTTTCACCCTTAAGCTTGGCGACTCTCAGTATGCTGGGTGCTGGGACGTGCATCCCGGGCTTAAGGGCTAGCTGGGGGTCTAGGGGGCCTAGTACGGCGTTAGGGTCCATCCATATCTCATCTGCTGCAAGCGCTATGAGGGTCCCGCCGCTCATCGCGTAGTGTGGGACTATCACGATCTTCTTTGCTGGGTGCCTCTTCAAAGCCCTAGCTATCTGCGCTGCAGCCAGAACCATCCCGCCGGGAGTGTGGAGTATGAGGGCTACAGGCTGGTTGGGGGGAGTACTCCTTATAGCCCTGATCACGGCTTCCGAGTCATCTATGTCTATGAACCTGTAGAACGGTATCCCGAAGAAGCCTATCCTTTCTTGCCTATGGATCAGGGTTATAAACCTCATACCATACTTTCTGCTCATCTCCTCGAGGAGGGAGAGCCTAGCTGAGCGGAGTCTATGGTAGGAGAAGGAGGGAGCCATTATACTAGCTAGGAGGAGGAGCCAGAAGAGGAGCCAAATAAAGCTCCCTAAGACGTCCTGGGGCAAACCAGAGCACCAACCACAATGGGATAGAGGCAACCCTTCTTAACGGCTCTATAAACCCCCGCAAATACCTGATCCAAAGCCTTATTAAGGGAGACCCCCCAGACGGGAGGGTTCACTCGCTATCACTAGCAAATGCCAAGGCGATTTTACAGGATTACCGGTAATAGGGTGCTGGGGGATGATCCTGAGTGATCGTGATATTGTGGCTCTCATAGCTCTGGGTGACCTCGTGGTCGAGCCATTGGATAAGGAGTGTATTAGGGAGAACGGGTTGGACTTGAGGCTGGGTAGGGGTTACTGTCGTTTCAGGCGGACTGGGAGGGTGCTCGACCCTAGGAGGCCTGGCGAGCCCTGGGAGTACTATGAGTGTGGTGAGGGGGACGAGATCGTGGTGGGGCCTGGCGAGCACATACTACTACACACCCTAGAGTACATAAGGCTACCCCCCTACCTCGCGGGCCTGGTGAACCTTAGGAGCACGTGGGCGAGGACTGGAATCTACATTCCGAGCACCGTCGTAGACGCGGGGTTCGAGGGCCAGCTCACGATAGAGATAGTCGGCTCAAGCTTCCCAGTCAAACTCTACCCAGGCGACCGCTTCCTACACCTAGTACTAGTACGCCTAAACACCCCAGCAAAGACACCCTACAGCGGGCAATACCAAGGACAAAAAGGAGTAAGACTACCAAAATTCTTTGCAGCTACTCGCGGGAGCTAGTGGTATAAGCGTGTTGAGTGAGCCTGCATGCACAGCATGGTTTAACGTGGTCTGACGAGTTTGGAAGCTGCTTTCCAGGCTTCTGCTAGTGCCTCCCCTGCGAGGGCTGGGGCTATGAAGTGGTAGATGAGTGCCACTATAGATAGGGGGCCTAGCACGCCTGCTAGTAGTAGAGCTGATGATGGCAGGGTTCCTGTGGCTAGGGCTAATAGTGTGTATGCTGAGAGGCCTCCGAGCCCCGCTGAGAGCCAGGGTTTGGGTGAGGGTGCCGAGGCTACGCCTGCTAGGAGCGCTGCTAGTATGAGGTTTGCTGGATGTGGGGTTAGGGTTAGTGCTAGCGTGTATAGTGCTGCAGAGGCTAGAGTGTGGGCTGCAAGCCTCAACCTAAGTCACCCCCAAACTCGAGGGCTAGGTCCTCTACCTTGTGAATGTCATCGAGCTCCAGCGCTATGTACCTCCCCTGGAGCCATAGCTGGTATAGGTTGCTGTAGAACCTCGAGAAGGGGTTCCCGCTGCTCCCCCCGGGTAGGGAGAGGTATAAGGTCTGGGATGACATGTCTGCTACCAGCCTCACGCTAGGTCCCGCCTCGACAGGCGCGCCTTCTCTAGGATCTACCCGGGCTGGGGGTGCAACGTTGACTGAGTAAGGGCCCCCGGGCGCCGGATGGCGGGGGAAGCTCAACGGCTCCAGCACCTGGTTGACCACGTTGTAGTAGTGGATCTCGCCGTAACTCCACTCCCTGGGTTCGGGGGTTCCGTAGTAGGTCCTACCCGTCTCATAGGCTCGCTTTAGGGCCTCAACAACTATATCCTCCAGGGGCTTACCTAGGACCTCCAGCACTAGCCTCTTACCCTCCCCTCCCTCCATGTAAGCCTCATAGAGGGCCTCAATGTGCTCTAGCTTCAGGAAGCCAACGCCACCCTCAGGGCCCCTGAGGGCCTTCCACACCTCTTCCCTGAGGTGCCAGCCGACTAGTAGGGCTACCGTAGCCCAGGTGGCGTCCGTGCTTGTTGAAGGCTCGGCTTTCAGCGTCTCCAGCATCATAGTAGCCTCTTCATCTAGGCTGCTCTTCATGGTGGCTAGGTCTACAACGATCCTAGCCACCAGCTCCAAGCCTAGGTCCCTAGTGTCTAGCTGCATTGACATCATGTGCTGGGGCGTGAAGAGGGTGGCTAGGGACTCTATCATATCGACTATCCTCTCCTCCCGGAACCTATCAGAGTAGTCCCACCCATTATCGCCCCAACACTCCGCGTTGAAGGGTCTAGCGTTAGCTGTAGCCACGTACCCCCGGGGAGGGTTGAGAAGTACTGGAAGGCTGGAGAGAGGCTTGAAACCAGCCCACTCGCCCTCACCCCGGCTCCCGTTGTAGGGTAGGAACCCCGTGTTAACGACCTCTAACCCGCCTTCAGTATAGGTGGGCACGTTAACCCTCACAGGGTATGCTGCCAGGGGGGAGTAAGCTATGTTCCCGTAGATGTCGGCCACTACCATGTTTTGGGCTGGAGCTACGAAGTACCTCTGAGCTGCAAGGGCCTCACGGACGCTCCCAGCCTTGTTAAGCTCCCAGAGGAAGGCTAGCTCTAGGCTAGGTAGGCTCCCAGTGAAAGCTACCGCATACCTCTCCCCACCCCACTCAAGTACGGGGCCGTGAACAGTCACAAGCACCCTATGGGTTATAGTAGTGTAGGTCCTAGTCAGGGGGTTCCATACCCTTATCTCGTAGTTCCTAACTTCGGGCTTTCTAAGCTCCCCCATATAAACGTAATTATCCCCCCTCCACTCGTAGTAGTAGAAGTCTGCGAAGTCGCTCCCAACGTTTGTGAAGCCCCAAGCCACCTTCTCGTTCCTGCCTATAACTACCAAGGGGGCCCCGGGTAGGGCTACACCAGCGACGTTTAGCGTTGGCGTCCTTATGTGGATGGGCATCCAGAGGCTAGGTGCTATTAGGGCTAGGTGAGGGTCGTTTGCTAGTAATGGCTTGCCCGTTGCAGTAAGCCTCCCAGCCACTACCCAGTTGTTTGAGGCTGGCTCGACAACCCTACCCCACAATGCCTCGACACTAGCAAGGTAGTCTACGAGCCCCCGTGCTTCAGGTAGTCTGGGAGCGCCTGGTTGCTGGCTAGCTTGGAGCGCTGGGTGGGGTTTTAAGCGTTGGAGTGGAATTGGGGGGCCGAAGTCCCTGAGCCCGGTAGCCTCGCCCCAAGTAGTGGCTTCAGCGCAGAATGCGTGTGTCATATTTAGTCTTCTCTCAACCGCGTCTAGGGCCTCTATAACCTTGAGCCCGTGAATCCTGACTAGCTCTCCGAGTACCAGGTCGCTCGTATCCCATGCTAACATTAGCTGGAAGAACTTTTGTACCGCCAGTACGTCCTTGACGTTCCAGGGCTCGGGCTCTAGGCCTAGGAGCCTATACTCTGCCGGGAGGGCTCCCTCGCCCTTAGCCCACTCTATGTAGTCGTTCACGCCTCTAACATATGCTTCGAGGGCCCTCAGCATCTCGGAGTACTGGGGGTTCTCGGCTAGTATCCTATAGCTCTCCTCGATAGCTTCCCTAAACCCCAGAGTTAAGACTAGCCTGTCGCTCTCGACCCCCGCCTCCCCTACAAGGCTGGATAAGGTGCCCTGAGGGATCCTCCTAACAAGGTCCATCTGGAACAGTCTTAGGCTAGCCTGTAGCCAGCCTACAGCATAGAACGCTGCCTCGTCGCTAGCAGCCTCTACATGGGGAACGCCGTTAGAGTCAAAGTATATGAGGGCCTCGCCGCTCATACCCTCAACCTTAAACGAGCCCCTAGGGAGGCTCGAGTAGAAGCCTGCTCCCAGTACTCCGCCTACGGGGTCTATAAAGGCGGCGAGCGCCGGGAAGGCTATTGGTACTGCAGCTAAGGCTATAAAACCTAGAGCGGCAAGGAGCCCTCGAAGCCTCCCCCTCAACTAGTAGGACACCAAGTCCACGCTACTGCATGCTAGGGTGAAAAGTGCTGGATTAAGTGTTATCCTTAAAGCCCATTATCCCTAAAGAGTGCCTTTAGGAGTTTTGAGGCTAGGGGAAAAATATGGTGTGATTTATTGGTTACCTGTGCTGCTAGTGTTCGTGTGGCATGCCTACGGGGCCGTGCTCCAGGTAGTAGTCTGGCTTCTCCTTAAATGCTCTCAGGCAGTGCTCGCTGCAGAAGTAGTAGATCTTGCCCTTGTAAACGTGCTTATACGGCGTCTTAGCAGTGTCAACCTTCATGCCGCAGACAGGGTCTACCGCCTCGGGCATCCCGATCAGGCCTCAATGGGTGTGTGGGGTGTGGTAGCCTTAATCTCGGCTCCGTACCCATGATATATACGTGGTGGCCGTAGCCCTGTCACCGCGAGTAGGTGAAGTACGTGTAGCCATAGCCGATTATCCTCCCCGCCATAGCAGTCTCTACGTCCTCTAAGGCCGCGCCGGGCGGTAGGTTTAGGCTGGGCGTGTCAAGGGCTATCACGAGTACGACATACCTATGGGCTCCCAGGCCCCTCGGAGGGCATGGGCCCCCATAGCCGAGCCTTCCGAAATCATTCACTCCCTGAGCCCCCAGCCCCTCCACCAAGGGCTCCGGGGGTACTGCTTCTGGGACCTCGTTTACCGTCGCCGGGACGTCGTAGAGGATCCAGTGGGTGAACCATCCCCTGGGGGCGTCGGGGTCATATACTACGACTACGAGGCTCTCCGCGCCCTCAGGCACCCCCTCCACCCTGAGCGGCGGCGACACGTCCTCCCCGTCGCAAGTATACCTCGCCGGGATCCTGGAGCCCTCGCTGAAGACTGGAGATGACACCTCGATAATCTTTTCCACTCCCTCAAGGTATCCAGGGAGGGGAGGAGGTCCTACCCCGCTACCTCTCTTAAAGAAGACTAGGTATGCAGCGCCGACTGCAACCAAGATTATTATGGCTACCGCCGCAAGCGCTAGCCTAGGGGGCCCCGCCAAGCCCGGGCACCAGGTCCTACCGGTCTTTTTCCGTTCCCGTTAAGGATGTTAGCCCGCTTCTCATCGCCTTTTAACCTTGCATCATGTAAACCTCCCTACCAGCTATCATGCTTACGGCTTACCTCTCCCACATACACTTGGTCTGGAGGGTGGCTGTAAGGTGCTTGTTAGGGTTGAGGCATGGCTCCCTATACCCGGCTTAGGAAGCGTTAATGTATATGCATTCACTGACGGTGTGGATACTATCTTGGTCGATGCCGGCATGTACCATGCCCGCAGCTTCCACACCCTTCTGAAGGGGCTTAGGAGGTCTGGGGTGGAGCCTAAGAGCATATCCAGGGTTATCATCACCCACTACCATGTAGACCACCTAACCGGAGCCCTCCTAGTAGCCGAGGCTTTCGGCGCTGAGGTCTACATGGGGGCTAGGGATGTTGAGCTTGTAACGGGCGTCGGCGTGGAGGGCTACGTGAAGTCTGCTCTAGAGCTGTTTAGGACCTCCGGGGTCCCCAGTAGCGTTGTAGAGGAGATCGTGAGGTACCATCCGGGCCTCCGTCTTATAGAAGCCTATAAGGCCGTCTCGGAGCTAGATATCAAGCCGCTCAGAGGGGATGATATGGTTGAGATGCCTGGGCTCGGGGTTTTCACTGTGGTCGATGCTCCGGGCCACACGCCGGGCCACATAATCCTGGTGTCGGGAAAGGAGAAGGTCGTTATCGCTGGAGACACTATCCTACCCGGCATAACACCCCATGTCTCCCTCCACACCCTAGACTCAGACCCCCTCAAAGACTACATAGACACCCTAGAGATGATAGCCTCTAGGCTCAAGGGCTTCAAGGCCCTCCCAGGCCACAGGACGCCCATACCCGACGCGGCAGCGAGAGCCTTGGAGCTGATCGAGCACCACAAGTCTAGGCTTAGGGAGGTAGAGGATATTGTAGCCCGCCTAGGCTCCCCTACAGCGTTCGAAGTAGCCGTTAGAGTCACGTGGAGCGGAGGGAGGAAGTGGGAGGACCTAACACCCCCAGAGAAGTACTTCGCCCTAGCCGAGACCCTCGCCCACCTTAAAAGGCTAGAATCCCTTGGAAGGCTTGAAGCTCGCTGGAAGAGCGTTAAGGGGTTAGGCACAGCACTAACATGGACAATTACGAGGTAAACCACCCTTCTCTCACAAGGATTTGAACCGTATCTTGATAGCAGCTTTATGCTATGAAAAGTAGTTGCCAAGCCGGAAACTCTCTATCACGTTGATTATACAGGAAAAATATGAGTAGCTTAGGATGAGGGAAGCGTCTTGAACAATACACTCTTCCCTCTCTTCTACCCTCTGGCGCGTAGGGCGTAGACTGCCGCTGCCCCGACTAGTAGGCCTACGACTGCCGCTGCAGCCGTCACTCCCATGTTAGTCTGGGTTGCTGTTACTGTTGTGGTTGTGGTCGCTGTAGTGGTCTCTGTGTAGGTTATCGTGGTAGTTTCCATGTTGGTCTCCGTTACGGTCTGAGTTATAGTGTGAGTGCGTGTAAGTGTCTGTGTAAGGGTCTCAGTGACGGTCTGAGTTTCAACTACGACCACCTGAGTCTCAACAACCGCTGCTTTAGCTGTGGCTACCAGCGGCTCAGCGTTGCCGTGAGCTTCCGGCTTCACCCTGAAGTGGCTCTTAAACAGGCAGTTCTCAGGGTTCTCGGGCTTGGCGGCATCCATCACTGCTCCCGTAGCAGCGTCGACTAGCATGAATGGCTTGTCGCATTCAGGGAGCGGGTAGTACACCTCGTAGACCTGGCTTTGATAAGCCATGTTGACTGGCACTATAACCATGTAGGGGGAGCCGTCGCCGGAGACTGCGAAAGCTGCGTAGACTGCTACCGGCCCGGTGAAGCCTCCAGCGAGCTTAACAAGGAAGTCGCCCACCCCCAGCTTCACACCTGGCTCGAGAACGCCGTAGACCTCTCCCACCACAGCGACGCCCTCAGGGAAGGATACCATGCCTGCGCCCGGGCAGTTGAAGGCCCCATTTACGTTGACCGCGTACACGCCACCCATAACCTCGCCGCAGGACTTGACGTCTACGCTAGCCCCCGCTATTGTTAACACACCCTTTCTCTCAACTTCATCCTTAGCGGCCTCCAGGCTTACCTCTCCAGCTTTGAATGTGCCTCCTATGACTGCGATTGCAGCCCCCTTCTCGCCGTACTTGAATGCTATGTTCTCACCCTCTACTAGAGAGTGTATGAAGGCTATGTGAGCGTATTTCCCAGTGTTTATGGGCGTTAGTATGCCTGCTGCCACCTCGCTTAGATAAGCCTCCCCTTTCTTGAACAGCATGTTAACGATCCCTACCAGGTAGAGCTTTGATGGGGCATCCATAGACCCCAGTTTAACCCCCTCCATGACGACGAGGGCCTGGGCGGCTCCGCATAGATACCTAAGTGTCTCAGTCATTAGCTGGGAGTCTTCAACGCTTATGTAGACGGGGACACCGAAGACAAGGGGATGGAATAGCACGGTGTCGGCCTTGAGCGTAGAGGTCCTGACTACTACATCGGCGCCCCTCACTACAACGCTGGGGGCGGATAGTGTTGAATCCACTATAATAGTCTCCATGACGCCACCAACCATGACGGCTCCGCTAGCCTCAATGGATACTCCTTCAACCTCTACCTTGTAGGGCCTGGCACTCTCAATCCTGGGCCCCGCCTCGGTTATCTTCACACTACCATAGCCAGCTACGAAGTCGCCATTGACGACAAAGCTGCCACCCACGATCCTGAGGGTGCCGCTAGCCTCCATCACTTCTGCTGGAGTCGTGTCAGTAACGCTCGTCACAGCTTTGAAGCCCTCCAGCTTTAGCAACGCTCCCTCAGCGTAGACCTCAACCGTGGATCCAGGGCTCTGCGCTACCTCAAAGTACCCGCTGTATTCGTCCTCCCTGAAAGCCACTTTAACCCTGGCATCGGCTCCTACGTAAACCTTCAAAGCAGCGTGTGAAAGCCCTGCAACCGTGACTTCATGCTGGGTGCTATCAGGGACGACGATCTCGTACCGCCCGCCACCCTCCAGGTAGAGGGTGGTGGAAGCGATTCCGGGCTCTAGGTAGACTCTCAGACTCCCATCAGCGCCTAGAGCCTTCAGCTCCAGAGCCCCCTCGACCCCGTAAGCCTTGAAAGACGCTATCCCCTCGCCGCCCAGAGTTAGGGGGGCGTTGCCAGCCTTAAACTCGACTAGGCCCGACTTCACCTCCACACTCTCATTCATAACCACTACCGCCGGGTAGTCAACGCTATAGACCTTGAACTCTCCCGAGGCTATCACACTCTTATCGAGAATGAGCATGTTAACATCTCCCCCGGCAGGCGTAGGACCTCCTAGCCGTAAGACAGGCACCTCCAGCGTGGTACCCGAGAGCTTCAATGTGACTCTCCCGGCCGTTACCATTCCTTCCGCTTTAAGCGTGCTGTCGTAGAAGTCGACTTCGGCAGTAGCGGGGCCGCATATGTACTTTATGGTGCGGGCCTCTATACTACTAGCCTTGAAGACGTGCTTAACGGGGACTCCGAAGACCAGCGGGTTCACTATCACTTCGTCGCGTGCAGTTATGGAAGCCTGGTACTCCCCCATAGCGCCTCTCAGTACTACCAGGCCTCCTTTCACCGTAGTAGCCTTGACGTGGGTTACCTCGACACCGCCTATTACCACTAGTCCCTCACTCTCTATCTTAGATCTATATACCTTTACAACTGCCGGCCTGCTGCTCTCAATATTTACTCCATTGTCAGTAACTGTCACATTACTATAACCGATTATCGTGACTCCCGATTTTATGTAGACTGACTCCATCACGAACTCGCTGGCAGCGTCCATAATGGCTTCTGGGTTCCTCTTCACCATCTCGGTTGTCACCTTAAATATGGGGACTGTGATCGTGGTGGTCTCGCCGCTCAAGCCGCCCCTCAGATACATCTTCCCGTTGCCCCTCTCTTCTAACACGACCACTAAGAATGCTCCAAGGTCTATGCTACCCAGTAGCCTAGCGTCCAAGCGCCCGTCTACCACTTGAATCGTGATGCCCTTCAACTGCATGCAACAGCCAAGGAGTAGGGTTGAAGAGCCATAACTCTTCACGTATCCCTGAGCCTCGGGGCTGGTAGCTGTTAGCATTAGTGTAGCATCTCTCAACTCGGCCCTGAAAGTACCTTGGCTCTCAGCTATGTCAACCTCCGCTCTAATACCCTCAGCCTTGAATATGATCTCGTTTAGCGTAGCCCCCTTAAACCTGACTAAGGCCCCCTCGGCGAGGTACACTTTGCCTTTCAAGGACACCCCGTAATCCAGGGGTTCTACCTCTACTACCCCTACTAGGGTAGCACCATCGAAGTCTATCACGGTTTCCTCGCCGCCTACAGGTGTAGCGCCGCCGCCCAGTACCTTAGCCACGTTTAGAGTAGAACCCCTGAAGCTAGCGGAAGCATAGCCTCTGAAGGTTAGAGATTCAGCGGTGACTATGCTCTTCTCAACTACTATCTCAGCCCGGCTAGTGCCGCATATGTAGGTTATGCTCTCGGCTGTTAAGCGGGACTCGTTAATGTTCACGCCAACCGAGGTTTCAAATACTATTGGATGGAAGAGTATCGTGCCCGCTTTAACCTCGTAGCCTGAAACTACTATGCCTGCACCCCGGAACACTATGGTATCGGCCTCAAGGTAGGTGAAGCCTCCAATAGGTTGTAGTAGAGTCGAGTACACACCCCCTATTTCCAGGTAGCGTGCCTCCACGATAGAATCTATTATGTAGACGATGGCGGGCCTACTGCTCTCAGGCTTTGGCCCCTCATCCGTAACCACCACCTTAGCATAGCCTATCACAGCCTCCCTAGCTTCAAGCCTCACACCTATCATTGCGAATGTGCCGTATGCATCCATTATCTCCTTGGGTGTAGTGGAGAGCCTGTCAGCCTCAACCCTGAAACAATCAGCCCTAACCAGGAACAGGTCTTCCTCCGTTACCTGTTGCCCTCCCCCAGATGATATCGCAAGGTAGAGAGCGTTCCCAAGCAGCGCTAGAGGTAGCTGCCTATCCGGAGTCCCACTCGTAACCGTAAACCTTATGCACTCCGCTTCGAGGGCGCCCCTTGAGGAGCCTAGTATTAACACAGTGCCCCGCGCCTCTAGTGAGCCCACTATGCTATACTCCTCAGTCAGGAAGACTCCCGCGATGATCTCCGGAGCCTCATTTACCAGCTTGAGCTGGAGCCCGCCACTCTCTACGAGGCTAAGAGCTGCCAAGACCTCTGTAGACCCCTCAGCGCCGGGCTTTAGATAGACTGTAGCTTGCCCCCATGCCCTCTTAAACTGGAGGTAGGGCTGCGTGGATAGGTCCTGGGAGGGGTTGAATGGCGGTAGGTTATACGTGATCTCGCCTGTGAAGCCCGACTTCACGATGGCTAGGTACACCGGTACTTGGCCTGGGACCGGTGTATACTCGATTGACCCTCCACTGCTAACCTCTATATCCAGGTATTCCAGCTTAACCCCGCTCGCCTCGACGCCTGGGATCAGGAAGAATGTCAGCTTGGCTCCGTTTAAGTAGAGCTTTGTCTCGGCTGAGAAGACGCCCTTGTAGGCTCCCGCTATTAGGACCTCCCTAGTGCCTGCAGTGTTAAGAGCTGCAAAGTCGCCTATCATGTAAGCGTTAGTATCCAGTATTACATTGTCTACCACGTAGATGGTTGCTCTCCCATCGCTGCCAGCACCTACCATCTCATATACTATAACGTCGCCCACCTTCTCCATGCCCAGGGTAGATGCGATGGCTACTATCATCTCATCCCCGCTGTCCACTGCTACGTCAGGCTCGGCTCCACCTTTCGAATCATAGGGTTCAACTATGAGAGTGTATCGAGCCACCTCCCGGCCTGATTCTAAGAGTAAGAGTGTGTAGGTGCCTGGGCTGCCAGCTTTGAGGTAGAGTGTTGCGGTTTCGCCTTGAGCAGTGAAGACAATGTAGCCTGAGCCAGCTTCGGCTACTTGTATAGGACCTGAGTACGCTACCAGGGTAAAGTTCGCCAGCTCCCCCTGACTGTCTACGACTTCAACCCTATATTCTATACTCTCTGATAGCCCTGTGAGGTCTACCGATACTAGCTCCGTAGCGTAGGCTTCGCCCTCGACGCTAGCCTGAGGCTGAGCAAGGGCGACATTACTTCCGGCTACCACTAGGAAGGCTATTATCATGATTAGGGTGGCTAGGGCTTTCAAACCACGACACCCCGGCCATATCGGTACAAGTTTGAACTATTCTAAGGGTAAAATGTAGTTACATGTATATGTGAATTATAGATATGGGAGGAAACTCCATAACACTTCAGATCACCTACATTTCGCTCCTTTGACAGGGAGAGATAGGGTTTAATAGAGCATGCATCTACATACATTAAGGGATTAATTCTTAGGGTGGCCGGGGTCGGATAAACTATGGCTTGGGCCGGCTGGGGACTAGCCGGGTTAGTTGCGGTACTACTACTATCATTAGCGTTTCAACTCTCAACCTCGCATCTGCAGGGAGATGCGGCTCCCGGGGAAGTATGGCTGCTTGACCCTTCTGAAAGCGTTGTAGAAGAGATTACGGGTGAAGATGCTAGTGAAGCTGCGCTGCTCACTATCTACGCGCCCATTTCGGCTCAAGTAATTGTTAAGGGCTTGAACGTTAACGTGGAAAGGGAGCTTGTGGTACCCGAATCAGGTGTTCTAAAGGTACCTTTACCCCCCGGGCTCTACGAGGTTTCTGTGACGGCTTCAGGGAGAGTCCTCTATCTAGACCGTGTCAAGCTAGAGCCTGGAGCTCGTCGCTCCATAGCCGTAGCTCCCGGCCCGACTCCCACACAAGTTGAAACCTCTGTGGAACCTGTCGAGGAAGTTACTGTAACGATACAAACGCCGCAGGCCTCGGAGACCGCTACTGGGTTAGTTGAGGAATCTGAAATCATCTTGCTACCGGGCTTTGAATATGTTATCACAGTGATTTCAACAGTTTTCACCCATGACACGATCTCTCTCATAGCTGCAGCCGCCATACTCGCTGTTGTAGCAGTAGTACTCTATAGTTATGTGCAAGAAGACCAACAAGATAAGGAGAATAATACTCGAGACGTGCAAACACGTGGTTTAAAGGCTTTCGTAGGAGTTTCGAGCCTCATAGGAGCAAGGATAGGAAGTTTTTCAGCCGAGCCTCGCTGTGAGGGCTCCTTTAAAGCTTCTTTGGACTCCTTTATGGCGCCTAGAGGGTTCGAGGGGGAGTGGAGTTGCTGTAGGCTTGGCTGTGGCGGTTGGGGCTGCGCTTACAAGTGCTCTAGGAGTGGAGTAAGGGTTGTCTTCAAGGTTCCAAGGGGGTTCGAGGCTCTCTTCGAGGGTGGCGTCCCGCCTACTGTGAGCCAGGGGCTCCTCGAGAAGATTTATAGGGAGGCTGAGGCTGTCTCGAGCCTAAGGCACCCCCACATACTGAGGCTGCTCGGAGTCTCGCGTTCTGCGCCAATACTAGTATACGAGTACGCTGACAACGGTACTCTGGAGATGCAGGTGCACCGGGGTTGGAGGCCGGGGGTGAGGGAGGTCCTACTCCTCGGAGCCCAGCTAGCCGACGCCCTCAGGTACATTCATGGTAGGGGCATGGTTCATGGAGACATTAAGCCCGGCAATGTCTTCATTGTCGATGGCATTGTCAAGCTAGGCGATTTCTCGAGCCTCTCGAGGCTAGCCTCCACTGCTACCGGTCATAGCGTTTCCTTCACCCCGGGTTGGAGAGCCCCTGAGCAGGTGTATAGCGACCTTCGTAGGAAAGCTGTGGAGAGGGGCATGGAGCACGCGGTAGACGTTTATCAGCTAGGCAACCTGCTGCTATGGCTGTTAACGGGGGAGAATATTGATGGCGAGTATGCTGTTGATGAAGTTCGAGTCAGGGAGGTCCTAGGGAGGGTTGGTGATGAGAGGCTGCGGAGGCTATTATCAGCTATGATAGCGTTAGACCCGGAGGGGAGGCCCTCCGCTGCAGAGGTTGCGAGGGAGCTGGCGAGGCTCTACAGGCTCTACACATCCTCTAATCCCACCTCCTAATGAGCCCCCTCCCTGGCCACCAGTTGTACCTGCCTAGCAAGCTCATGACAGCCGGCACTAGTATTGGTCTTACCAGGAAGGTGTCTAGTAGTATCGATAGGGCTACTGTGGCTCCCACCTGCTTTAGGAGTGGTATCTCTGAGATGGTGAGGGTTGCGAAGGCGCTGGCTAGTATGAGGCCGCAGACTGTTATCACTACTCCCGTCTTCTCGACAGCCTCCAGTATGGCCTCCCTCTCGCCGCCCAGCCTCTCGAGCTCCTCCCTTATCCTAGCAGTCAAGAAGACGTCGTAATCCATGCCCAGGGTGAACATTAGGCCTAGGACTATTATGGGGGTTACCCAGTATACTGGGGAGCGTATCCAGGTGGGGAGGTCTAGCCTCTCTAGGTAGGCGTCGAAGGCGAGGGCTACCAGGGCTAGGCTGGCTAGAGAGCTAAATAGTATCGTGGCTGCGAGGCGGAGGGGGACTAGCAGCGACCCCATGCCTACAGCTAGATAGGCTATTATCAAAGCCACTGCCAGGGGTAGGGTTACGGTGAAGAACGAGTCTAGTATCGAGTCTACAGCGTCAACCCTCACAGCAGTTATACCAGTGACCGACGCCTCGAAGCCGAGCCTAGCAAGCGCCCCCCTAGCCCCCTCTACGGCCTTGAAGGCCCTATCGTCGAAGGGGTCGTATGGGAGGCCTAGAACCACTATGTAGTGCTCCCCCGCCTCCCTAACGTCAGCCCTCGTAGCCCCAACACCCTTCAGGGCCTCTAGGACCTCCCCCGTAGGCTCCCGGGTGGAGACCACGTAGAGCCTCGAGATCGTGTCGAGTGGTAGGACCTCCTCCGCCAGCCTAGCCGCCTCTATGTAGCCTGAGGAAGCTGGCACAGCTACTATAGGGTTGCCTGAGGGAGGTGTAGACGCTAACGCCACCCCCGCTATGAGGGTGAGGGCTATCATGGCCGCTGTCAGGGGGATGGCTAGCCTTATACTAGCGGAGGCTGCTCTACGTAGAACCTTGCCTTGCCACCCGGCCGAGACGGTCCTTAGGCCCGGCCATAGCGAGGCCCTCTCGCCCAGTAGAATTAGGAGTGAGGGGAGTAGAGTGATGCTAGCCACGAACGACACTAGGGCTCCAATGGCTAGCGCAGCCCCGATCCCCCGGAGGGCCTCGTGGGGAGTTAGCACGTAGGCTGTGAAGCCTAGGACCACAGCCACGCCTCCAAGAACTATAGCCCTTCCAGCCCTCCTCCAAGCAGTGGCTACAGCCTCCTCCCACCCCTTCCCGCGCCCCCTCTCCTCGAGCACTCTGAATAGGTAGAAGACCGAGTAGTCTACTGCAACTCCGAAGGCTACAGGTATCATGACTACCCTGGCAAGATAGTAAACGTCCATCTTGGTAGCGGTAATGCTTAGAAGGCCCATAGCTGCTAGGAGGGCTGTGCCCCCCACAACAAGTATTATAACTGGGGCTGCCAGGCTGCCTAGCAGCGCTATGGTTACGACGCCGACGAGGACCGCTGTAGCCTTATCTATCCTCTCAGCCTCCCTCGCTACACCCACACCAAGCTCGGCAGTCAAACTCGCAGTGCCGTAGAAGTATGCCTCCACCTTACCCTCTAGGTCCTGCCTCACAGAGTCTATTAGGCTTGACGCTTCGTTAACTCCAAGCTTCCTGGGGAAGAAGGCGAGGACCACGCCGTAGCCGTTTGGAGCTAGCAGATTCCTCAGCTCGCCTGGGAGGCTATCAGGGTACTCTAGAACCTCCCCCGCCACCTTGCCGCAGGACCTCCTTACAGCTTCGATGGGGTCTATGCCTTCGACGGCTAGTTCTAGGGCCTGGGCCGCGCAGGGGTGCGCTTGGGCTGCCAGCCTCCCAGCCACTATAGACTCTGGGGCGCCTTCAGGGTCTCTCACCAGCTTCTCGAGGTCCGATATGGTTATCCCCTTATCATCCAGCTTTAAAGCGTCATAGAGGAACTCGAGCCTAGCCCCCTCATCCCTGTAATTCTCGAGGCCGAAAGCCTCCACGACCGGTAGTGCCTGAGGGTTTAGCTTTGCTACAGCCTCCCTTAGGGCCTTCTCAGCAGCCTCCCTTGGCTCCACACCACCCTCAACAAGGACCTTGAAACGCTTGTGGAACTCGTCTAGTAGGGGCTGGAGCTGCGGGGGCACCCTTGCGGAGATGATGTTGTAGGCGGCCTCGTAGGGGTCTGGAGCTCCGGCAGCCGAGGCCCTAGTATAAGCCTCCAAGTAGGCCTCCGCTAGGCCGTAGGTGAAGTCTAGGGTCTTCCCCAGGTCCTCCCAAAGCCTCGAGACCTCCCCTGCCAGCTTCTCCAGCCTCTCTACGTAGCCCACGCCCTCCTCAACGGCTTTCGAAAGGGCTTTAAAGTACTCCTCCATAACCCTATTATAGGCCGTGTATGGCCCTATAACCCGGGCTCCCAGGCCCTTCGCTTCCAGCTTGACAGCCTCTTCAACAGCCCTGGCATCGCTGAGCGTGTTGGGCTTGAATATTACTATCAGGGTGTCGGGGGCCTCGAGCCCAGCTCTAGCCACGATAGGGAAAGCCTGAATGCTCTCTAGATCCTCTGGCAGCAAGGCGGACTCACTGTATACAAGCCTCCCCTCTAGGGCAAGGGTGTGGGGTAGGAGGGCTAGTATCAAGGCGGCCCACGCTGTTACTGTGAGGGCTGAGACTAGCCTGCGCTTAGAAGCCACATTAAAACCCTAAATGTAGCGCCCTGAGCCTAACACTATTAACCTGGGGCCGACGTCCACGATAATAATAGTATATACTCTGCTCGGTGTAGAGGGTAGGTCCTACCCTTGTAGCACCCCCCGCCGAGGCGGGCTTAGACGCTATATCCTGCTTGCTCCGGCTGCGCGATATGCTGAATCCTTTGAAGCGGAGCGCATTTAAGGGGGAGCAACCTAAATATATAAGCTTCCGCTCTACATTGTCGGATCGGTGCCTCATTATTGATAAGAGTTTCGATAGGGTGTAAGGAGGCTTTGAAGGTCGCCCGAGAGTCACCCGTAATACTATTCCACTGGGACACAGATGGGGTCGCTTCCGCAGGCCTCGCATCAAGGCACTTAAACCCTGGGGCTCGGCTTAGGGTGATCGAGCCCCTAGGAGTTTATGGGGTTGAGGTCCTACCTGGGGAGCCCCGGGGAGAGTTAATACTAGACTACGGCCTGCCCGGCAACGTGTACGACAGCCTAGCCTCCAGGGGCTCCCTAGCTGTTATCGACCACCATAGGGTTGAGCCCGCTAAGAGGCTAAGGTCCTACTGCAACCCTGTAGCCGAGGGCCTCGGAGGCGAGGGAGACTATCCTTCCTGCAGCATGCTCCTCTACAAGCTCCTAGAGCGGCCCGGAGGGAGGACGGATAGGGGTCTTGCAGCCCTGGGCGTTGTAGGCGACCTAGCGCCCTTCATAGACTCTAGGCGGCCTCATAGGGGCGTTGAAGAGGCTACTAGAGTTCTGGAGGGCACGGGCTACACTATCGAGCGTCTCAGGCGGCTGGCTGAGGCTGTGGATTCCAGCTATAGAGTAAACAATCCCGGGTGCCTTAACGAGGCTGCAAAGGCTGCCGCCGAGGATGGCGTTGAGGGCGTCGAAGCCCTGGAGTGTATATGGGAGGCTAGGGAGAAAGCTTCGAGGCTACTAGAAGAGGCTCTCTCCAAGCTACAGCCCCTAGATGCTCCCCCAGGGGTCATAGCCTATGCCCTCGAGATGGACGCGCTGGTGACTAGCCAGGTTGGGAGGCTACTAGCCTCTAGGAGTCCTGGCTCGATAGTAGTGCTAGCCCACACAATACCTAGCCAGGGTAGGGGGATAGTGTATGTGAGGAGTGTCTCAAAAGAGCTTACATGGCTTAGGAGGGCTCTCGAGGAGGCAGGGGTTAAGGCTGGCGGTAAGGACTATGTTGTCGTTGTCAACGCTAGAAGCGAGTTGCTGAAGAGTGCCCTGGATGCTGTGCTTAAAGCGCTAGAGATCAGTTCCTATAATCACTAGTGCGATGAGGTGACGCTGAAACCCTTAATACCCCGTAAGTACATATATATGCTAGGAGGCATCTTCGCATGGAGATGCCTAGCATCTTGGATAAGGTGCGTGGAGATTTCAGGTCTGCGTACATCGTGGCCGCAGCCTCCATCATCGCCTACACGATCCTTGGAGTGGAGGGGCTAGCCCAGGTCTCAGGCTACTACCTAGGGGTGTCAGCGGCCGTCCTAGCCTCCGCTATAGGCTTCCCCGAGGCAGGATTCTACCTCATGGCCCTAGTACTAGCGGGCATGGCGCTCCCCGGAGTAGCAGCGACCCTACTCCCCTCCCACCCTAGAGCCTCAGCCGCCCTATCAGTCCTCTACCTAGCCTCCACGCCACTCCTAGCCCTCTACGTCTTAGCATCGCAGGGGCGGAGTGAGGTTCTCCTAGCGGTAGCCACTGCAATCCAGGTCGCTATCATCCTTGCTGGTTCAATCGTGGTGGCGGGGGGTGTAGGGTATAGGTCGCTTACCCTAGCAGCCATTCTCATGGCTATAGCCTCACCCCTACCCGCCGCCCTGAAACTCGCCGTCATGGGACCCGTAGGTGACACTCCCTGGGAGCTGATAGCGGTGATCCAGTCCGTAGCGGCCTCCACAGGCCTAGCAGTAGCCGCGCTACGACTAGGCGAGCCTAAGATAGCCCTTGCAGGGGGAGGCGTGGCGGCTTGGGGGCTACTAGTGCTTGGAGCCGCAGTTGCAGGTGAGGTTAGCGACGCTGAAGCCCTGGTCTTATATCTCCCACCCTCGCTAGCGGCTATTGCAGCCTCGATAGCGGCGGTAGCCAGGTGACACGTGATACTATGGGGAAGCGTGGAGACGTGGCTAGTAACAGTATAACAGTACTAACAGAGTAGCGTGGAATGCCTTGTGGGAGCGGCCTAGAGTGTATGGGCGTCCTCCTAATCAACAATTATTTGTAGACTGTAGCGTGTAGGCTTTCCCTTCAGACGCTGTTAATATGGTTTATTCATCTTTTAACTAGCTAATATATAAACCTTAATTAACTCGTGTTAGCACTAAAAGATAATACCTCGGAGTGCGAGGTAGTACATTGGTGGCCTTCATGGGGGATGACATCCTAGTAGCCACGACTGACACGGTCCCGGGGTATAGGGTCGTGAAGGTCCTTGGAGTGGTGTCTGGGAGTAGCGTGAGGGCTCGCCACCTAGGCCGGGATATAGTTGCAACGGTAAGGACGATCCTGGGCGGCGAGGTGAAGGAGTATACCGAGCTACTGGCGCATGCTAGGGAGGAGGCTTTGAGCAGGATGAAGGAGAAGGCTAGGAAGATGGGCGCTAACGCCGTCATAGGGTTTAGGTTCGCCACTTCCATGATCGGGGGGCGTACTAGCGAGATACTAGCGTATGGGACTGCCGTAGTCCTGGAAGAGGCTTCAGAGCGATGAACCCGCTTGTAGGCATCATAGCCATCTTAATAGGGGGCTTAGTAATACCCTTCCTCTACCTGAAAGCTTCTACCAGGATGCCGCTGAGAGCTGTTATAGTGCCCGTACTGCTGGGTTTGGGGCTACTCGCGGCCACACTGATAATCCAGCCTGTAATCCAGGCTGCTCCGCTAGTGGCGTTGAATGTTGACAGGGATAGCATTGCCTTCATAGCCTACTCATCCCTAGTCTCAGGCCTGCTGCAGGAAGGATTGAAGTTGTCGGCTGTAAAGAGGTATCAGGGCGATTATAGAGCCTTGTGGGTTGGCCTTGGCTTCGGCGGGGGCGAGGCCCTGCTGGTAGCCTACCTATCCGGCCTATCCTACTATGCCGGCCAGGCGGGAGGCGCCGCTACGTTCTACTACTTACTAAGCGCTTACGAGAGGCTCCTAGCCACAACCTTCCACGTAGCGAGCACCGCTATACTAGCTACTGCGCACTGGCGCCTCTATAGCAGGTATGCGCTGGCAGCCCTACTACACTCGCTCCTAAACTTCACGCCAGCCTACATTGCTGGGGGTAGGGACATCGCCTCCCTCAGCATAGACGCCCTAGCCTTCATGTATGCAGGCCTAACGCTGCTAGTCATCATAACGTTGATACTCGCCCTGAGGGGTGTCTCGCTATGGCGGAGAGCTGGTATGTTAGAAATGGGGCTGTAGCAGGCCTGGTCTCCGGCGTTGTAACGGCCATCATAGTATACGCCACCCTACCTAGCCCGGAGGCTGTGATAGAAGAGGTCGAGAGGAGGGGGATGCTAGGGGTTGGAGAGGTTAGTGTAGAGTATATTAGCCTCGCGCTAAAGCTTTCAGGCGTAATAGTAGCAATAATCATTACCCTTCTAGGCGTGGTCTTCGGAGGCCTACACGAGTACCTGGATTCAAAGTTTAAGATGGGGTCTCCATACACTGCCGTCATGGCAGGCCTTGCTTTCACGGGCCTGCTAGTGATCCCAAACCTACTCTTTGGCGGCGACGCATCCAAGATAGCGACTAACGCCTTCTCAGGGATAGTATATACGGTAGTACTAGCCCTGCTAGCAAAATACTGGAGAGGCCCGGACAATTTAAAGTATGCTAGTGAGCGGTATTGAATGCGGGCGACCCCACAAAGAAGCTGCTAAGATACTTGAAGGCGGGGGTCTACGCCTACTTGATACTATCAATTCTAAAGGTGAAGGGGAGGGTCTACGGCTACATGCTCCTAACCGAGATAGCGAGGTTCACGGAAGGCTACCTTAACCCGAGCGAGAGCACAGTCTACGAGACCCTGAAGGAGCTGGAGAGGAGGGGGCTCGTGAGGTCCTACTGGGGGCTCCCCGGCGGTAGGGGGCCCCCGAGGAAGTACTACGAGCTGACGCCCAGGGGCTATGAGACGCTGAGGGAGCTGAGAGAAGAGGTGGCAAGGCTGGTTAAGGTGCTAGAGAAGGCTAGTAGGCTCTATGAGGGTGGAGGCTAGTGCCCTCAGAGTTTGTAGCGGCGGTGGTGTTAACCGTCGTAACAGGCTTACTCCTAGCCCTCTTCTCCCATAGGATCCCAAGGAACCTGCTGTTAGGGTATAGGATAGGCTACACGCTACTCTCGCATAGTGTGTGGGCTAGGGTTAACAGGGAGGCTGGAGTCATATTAGTGTTGATCGGGGTTGCCACCCTAATACTTGAAACGCTGTTCCCTGGCAGCGCCGTCTCCAAGGCCTTCTACCTATCAAGCCTGACTATAGCGCTTATAGCGCTAGCCTTTAGGGCTAAGAGGCTAGCTGAGTACGAGTCCCTTACAAAGCCTCCGGAGGGGGCTAGGGATGAGCCCGTCGTGCCTCTAAAGGTGGCAAGGGTGAGTAAGGCTAAACTCATAGTGGTAGCTCTCACAACCGCCACCACTATCCTCGTCGTGGCGCTAGCCTACCCCTCACTTCCTAGCAAGGTGGCGGTGAACTTTAATACCGAGGGAAGCCCAACTAGCCTAGTAAGTAAGGAGTTAATGCTGCTCGCCATACTCCCCTTCATATCGCCCGGAGTAATTGCTCTGGGCCTCACAATGCTAACAGTCAAGTACCCGATAATACTGTATAACCCCTGGGTACCCGTAGACAAGCTCCTAGATATAGTTATAGACATCTCCGTCCTACTACAGGCTCTCCTACTACTACTAGTCATAGACATCCTACTATATAATATGGAAGGGAGCCACATCATACCCATAAAAGCTCTCTTAATGTTGCAGGTCCTACTCTCAATATTCATTGTGGCGAGGCTCGCCATAGTAATGGCGTTTAGGAGGTAGGCCTCTGAGAACCCTTAACACGACGTAAATCCTAGTTTGGCCTCGAGATCACACTCTCCGGTTTAATGGTGTGACTGGGGTTGGGGAGAGAGATCGTAGTCTACTCGCCCACAGCGATCCTCGGCTACGGGTTCCCTCGAGAGTCCGCCGAGAAGGCTGCCAGGATAGGCGTGGACTATGTAGGGGTTGACGGGGGCTCTACGGACCCGGGACCCTACTACCTGGGCTCTGGCGAGAACTTCGCCTCATACTCGGGCATGGTTAGGGATCTCAAGGTTCTACTAGAGGTCTTCGGGGTTGAAGGTGTGCCTCTGCTTATAGGTAGTGCTGGCGGTGGGGGCTCTAGGAGGCATGTTGAGCTGACGCTCAAAGGCCTTGCAGAGGCCTCGGATGGTAAGAGGCTCACCGTAGCCGTGATATACTCAGACGTCACACCCGGGAGGCTGAGGAAGCTGGCGGGTGAGGGTAGGATAGTTGGGCCTGCAGACCCCGGAGCCCCCGAGTTTCGGCTCGAGCGTGCCCTCAACTCCGTAGTAGTGGCACAGCAAGGGCTGGAGCCCTTCATAGAGGCCTTGAGACTGTGGGAGCCCGACGTGGTTGTGGCTGGTAGGAGCGTAGACGCAGCCCCCTTCGCAGCCCCGCTAGTGGTTGAGGGTGTTAACCGGGGGGTTGCGGTTCTAGCGGGGAAGATACTGGAGTGCGGAGCCCTGGCCGCAGACCCCCCAGCAGGGAGTGACGGGCTCCTAGCCTTTGTGGGCGTGGATTATGTTAGGCTAGCCTCCCCCTCCCCAAGTAGGAGGGTTACGATAGCCTCTGTAGCAGAGCACAGCCTCTACGAGAGGGCAGACCCCTTCAGGGAGGTCCTGCCAGGGGGCTACGCAGACCTTTCTAGGGTAGAGTACGTTGACCTCGGGGGGGAGGTCCTAGCCCGGGGCGCCTTTTGGGTTGAGGCTGAGAGGTACCTTGTCAAGCTTGAGGGTGCCGAGAGGGTGGGCTACAGGTACGTGATGGTAGCTGGCTCCACGGATCCAGGGTTTATTGAGAGGCTAGACTTGATATTCAGGGAGGTTGAGGGGGAGGTCCTACGGAGGCACCCCAGGGCTAGGCTCTACCTGAGAGTCTACGGTAGGGACGGGGTCATGGGCTCTAGCACCCCCTGGAAGAGCCCCCTAAGGGAGGTTGGGCTGCTACTCGAATCCATAGCCCCTAGTAGGGAGGAGGCGAGGGACGCCCTAGCGCTGGCTAGGAGCATGCTAATGCACTGGGGTTGGAGGGGGAGGAAGTCGACTGGGGGTAACCTGGCGTTCCCCTTGAGCCCCTCGGAGGCTTACGCTGGCGAGGCTTACAGGTGGAGTGTCTGGCACCTAGCCGAGCTCAGGGAACCCCTAGAGCTTGCGTCGATAGAGCTTCTAGAGCTGTCGGGAGGCAGGTATACCCGGGTCGAGGTGGCTGGCGGTGGCTAGGCTCTACGACGTCGCGGTTGCCCTCAGGTCTAAGAATGCCGGGCCCTTCCTCCTAACGATAGATATCATACTCCCCTCTAGGGAGTGCATGGAGAGGGTGGCTGAGGTCCTAACCCCCGCTAGGGTGGCGGACCTCTATAACGTGCCCCTGGATAGGGTCGTCTCGGTGGTGAAGGTTCCCTGGGCTAACGCCGTGAAGATAGTCCTACGGAGGGAGACCCCAGCGGGTGAGCCCGGAGACCGGGACGTCTATGGGGCGCAGCAGCACGCCCCCCTAATAGGCCTTGAGGTGGAAGGCTGCTAGCAACCATTAATCCCGCTCGAAACCCAACGCTTAACGCTTGAGGGCTGGGGGTTGAGTGGCTCAAGCCTCCTAGAGGGTGTTATGGAGAGGGTTGAGAGGGCCTCCAGGGATCCTAGGGCGCTGGAGGAGGCTAGGAAGGCCCTCATAGACACTATAGCAGTCGCAGCCGCTGCATACGGGCTCGCAGGCCCCCCGCCGACGATGCATGGAGAGTCGGGCGGGAGATCTCTAGTCTTGGGGTCGTGGAAGAGGGCTGGGACCCTGGAGGCTGCGGCTGCAAACGGGTTCCTAGCCCACGCTCTAGAGCTAGACGACTGGCTCGCCAGGGGCTACGTGCACGCTGGGGCTGTGGTCGTCCCGGCTATAATAGCTGTGGGCCTTGATGCTAGCCTGGGGGAGGTCCTGCGTGCCGTAGCTGCTGGCTACGAGGCTGCGGGGGCTATAGGCGCTATGGGCGGGAGGGGTTACTACGCTGTATGGCATACGACGGCAACCGCAGGCTCTGCAGGGGCTGCCGCCTCAGCATCGCTACTACTGGAGGGCCACGTTGAGTCCGCCATAGCCGTGGCTGTAAACTACATGGGCGGGCTATGGAACGTCCCCAGGCGGGGCGACATTAAACCCCACTCTACAGCCCATGCAGCAGCTACTGGCGTCCTCGCAGCCTTGAGCACCAGGGGTATGAAGGTGGAGAGTAGGGTTTTGGAGGAAGCGTGCGAGCTACACTACTTCGATAGGTGTATGCTGGAGGTCCTACCGCGAGACCCCATGATACTCTACAACGGCTACAAGTTTTACCCTGCATGTAGGCATACTCACTCAGCCATCCATGCCGCCTTGAGGGCCCGGGAGAAGGTTGGGGGTCCTGAGGGAGTAGAGAGGGTTGAGGTCGTTGTTGGAGAGGAGGCTGCTAGGGTGGCTGGTATAGCGTCTCCCCGGACTGTGGGGGAGGCTAGGTTTAGCCTACGCTACCTAATAGCCGCCTCCCTAGCCTACGGAAGGCTAGGCTTGGGGGAGGTCGAGAGGGGGCTTAGGGACCCTGTAGTGAAGAGGCTTATGGAGAAGATCGTTGTGAGCGTGTCAGACGAGTATACTGAGGCCTACCCTGAAAGGCAGCCGGCTATGGTTAGGGTCCACGCTGGAGGCTCTGTGGTGGAGGAGGTCGTAGAGGAGCCGCCAGGTTACCGGGGGGTTAACGTTAGCCTTGAGGATATAGTGGGGAAGGCTAGGAGCCTAGCGAGGGAGGCAGGCGACCCTAGGATTGCGCGTGTAGCAGAGGACCTGGCGAGGGCCGGCGAGTCAGCGTCTCTAGGCGAGGTGCTAGGGGTTGAGCCTAGAAGATAGCGTAACACGGGCTGCATACGCAGCCATAGCATCCGCTGTGAGGTTCATGCCGGGGGATGTGTATAGGGCTATAGTCAGGGCTTGGGAGAAGGAGGAGAGCCCTATAGCCTCCAAGGTACTAGAGTCCATGATAAGGACTATGGAGCTGTCGTGCGGGAGAGGCCTCCCCCTATGCCAGGACACTGGAACCCCGCACTTCCTCGTTGAGCTGGGAGACGGGTTCCCGGTTAGGAGCAAGCTTTACACGCTGCTTGAAGAGGCCGTTAGAAGGGCTACACTGAAGGGTCTGCTTAGGCCCAACGCAGTAGACCCGTTAACCTCTAGGAACACGGGCGACAACACGGGCCTCGGGCTACCGGTCGTGGAGGTTGAGCTGGTGGAGGGCGACTCCCTTCGGATACACTTCGCCGCTAAGGGTGGTGGTAGCGAGAAGCCCTCGGCCCTCAAGATCTACACCCCCACAACACCCCTTGTAGAGGCTGCGTGGAGCCTTGTGAGGGAGTCCCTGGAGAAGTACGGCCCCCTAGCTTGCCCCCCGGTGATAGTTGGGGTAGGCTTTGCAGGCACTGCTGCAGAGGCTGTAAGGCTCTCGAGGAAGGCACTCTTCAGGCCTGTGGGGGAGAGGCACTGGGACGATAGGATAGCTGCTATGGAGGAGGAGCTACTAGCTAGAGTTAACAGGCTCGGCCTCGGACCCCAGGGTCTCGGGGGGCTTGCTACAGCCTTGGACGTGAAGATAGAATACTCTTACAGGCACACCGCAGTGCTAGCTGTAGCCGTCTCCACGATGTGCTGGTCGGCTAGGAGGGCTACTGTGGAGGTCCTACCCACAGGCGAAGCCACAATAGTCAGCGAGCACCTAGCGCCATCCAACGACGCCTGCGCCCCCCGCAGGATAAGCTTGGAAGAGGCCCTCACACCCATAACACACCCCTCAGGCCTGGTCTTGAGGGTGTAGGCTGCCTTGGCGGTCTACAGGCTTGAGACTCCCATCTCGGAGGGGGAGGCTAGGAGGCTCAGGGCCGGGGATATAGTCTACCTCACGGGGATAGTGGTTACAGCTAGGGATAAGGCTCATAGGAGGATCCTAGAGTACGTCGAGTCGGGTAGAAGGCTCCCAGTGGACCTTCGGGGCGGCGTTATATACCACTGCGGGCCCCACGCCGTCAAGACGCCCGGTGGATGGGTAGTGCTGGCTGCAGGCCCCACCACGAGCATGAGGATGGAGAGTGTGATGGCTGAGGTCCTACAGGCTACTGGGGCTAGGCTTGTGATAGGCAAGGGTGGCATGGGCTCGAGGACCCTCAAGGCCCTCATGAAGGTTGGAGCCGCCTACGCTGTCTTCACGGGAGGCGCAGGATCCCTAGCAGCCCTCTCCATTAAGAGGGTTGTAGATGTGCACTGGCTAGACCTGGGGGTACCCGAGGCCCTCTGGGTACTCGAGGTAGAGGACTTCGGCCCCCTAATAGTGACTATGGATAGCAGGGGCTCGAGCCTCCATAAGGGAACTGGAACCTACTAGAGCCCACACCACCCTATTTAACTCCCCCCAGCGTAGCCCTAGCTGGGTGGCTGGTGCTGTGGCGTCGGCGATAACCTCTAAGGCTAGGCACTATATAACGATTTGGCGGCGTATACTAATGCTTTCCAGGAAGCCCGACGAGGAGGAGTTTAACCTCCTCCTCAGGCTGAATATCATGGGCTTCCTGCTTGTAGGAAGCATCGGCTATTTAATACACCTGATCTACATCCTACTAACCGGCGGGTGAAGGCGTATGGAGGACGCTAGGGAGGCAGTAGAAGAAAAGCCCTTGGAAGGCGCTGCGGAGGCGGAGGAAGAGACGGAGCCCCTCCCGCCATCGAGGTTCTTCCTTGTCAGCGTGAAGGGGGGGACGGAGGTTAAAGTAGCGGCTATGATCATGGAGAGGGCCCGGGCCCTAGGCTTAGATATAAGGAGTGTGATCGTGCCCTATGCCCTCAAAGGCTACATCGTGATCGAAGCCGGAGACCCAGGCGACGTCTATACTGCCGTGAGGAGGATAAGAGATGTTAAGAGAGTTAAGCTCGCGGACATGAGCATAGACGAGGTAATAAACCTGGTAAAACCGCCTGAAGCCAGAGCACTCAAACTCAGCAAGGGCCAAATGGTAGAGATCGTATCAGGTCCCTTCAAGGGCTTCAGAGCCCGCGTAATAGACGTTAACGAAAGGAAGGGCGAAGTCACCATAACCCTCCAAGACGTGAACCTGAGGGGGGGAAGTACGATTACAGTTACCATACCCATAGACGACGTGAGGCCTGTCGAGACGGAGGAAACGGGAGGTTAAGGAGCTTCACTAAGCTTTACCACTTGATACCCTAAATCAATTACATTATGTAGGATTTATAGGAGAAGAGAGTGGGACTACTGGATCCTTCCTTTGCGACAAAACAGTGAAGAGACGAGAGGCTTGCACACATCCTACGATTAGAAGCCCCCGAAAAGGTCCCCGATACCTTCGTATGATACCTCCTCTTCCTTCTTCTCCTCTTCCTCCTTCTTCTCCTCCTCTTCCTTACCCGCAGCCTCAGCAGAGGCTTCCTGGGCTGCAGGCGCCGCTACAGGGGCTGCAACCGGAGCTGCGACAGCCTGCTTCACAACCTCCTCCAGGTTTATCTCCTCCAGGCTAGCCACTAGCATCTTAATCTTCGACTCATCCACTGGAAGGCCGACGGCCTCTGCAGCCTTCTTCAGGGTCTCCTCATTGATCTCCTTGCCAGAGTAGTAGAGGGCCAACACCAGGTGGATATAGGCTTTGCCTTCCTGAGCCACTCCCTTCACCCCCAAGGCTAGGTTGTGGGTGAGGCTGGAGGCCTATTATCTTTAGAAGCCTCCGAAGAGGCCTCCCAGGTCAAGGCCCTCCTCTTCCTCCTTCTCCTCAGCCTCCTCCTTCTCTTCCTCCTTGGCCTCCTCCTCGGCCTTCTCTGGCTGCGGCTGAGTTGGGGCCTCTAGACCAAGCTCCGAGGCCTTAGGTCCTAGCGCTGCTATCAGTGCTGCCTCCTCAGCAAGCGCCGAGGCTATGACGTCCTGGGCCGTGTCGGGGGTTAGGAATGCCGTCTCGGCTGCAAGCCTCCTAGCAGCGGCCTCAGCCCTGACTAGTATAAGCTGTAGGGCCTCGGGGACTGCTAGGTAGCCGATCTCGGCTGCAAAGCCTACAGCGAGCCTAGCGGCATCCATGAAGTCCGACTTGAGGGACTCTATGTCTACTCGTAGGTCCTCCTCCCTGATCAGGACGCCACCGTCTAGGACCGCCTTGACCCTGACACCCTTCTCGAAGGGCCTTATACCGAGTGTCATGAGCAGGCCTGCGAGTTCCGGAGAGATCACGTCGCCAGGCTTAGCAACGACGGTCTCCTTGGCGATGTAGATTTTACCCCCTCTCACCTGGTATGGTATCCTCAGCTTGCCAAACACGCTCAGGATAGGACCTGGAGTGAGGTCTGTGGGGCCCTCTGGAATCCTGATCTCGCTCTCGGCAACGTCTCCGGGCTTAGCTGGTATAGCGACCTTCTCGGCCTCGATCTCCTTGACCATCTTGAAGGGGTTTCCTTCGCCGAAGACAAGCATTATTTGGCCCCTTAGGAGTTCATCTAGCACGCCCTCATCCAGCTCTATGCCAGCCTTCTTGAGTGCCCTCATTATAAGCCTCTTCTTAGCAACCCTCATCACGTACTTACGCCACAACTTCTTCCTAACCTTCTGGATCACGAAGGTGGGCGTTGAGGATACGTCGGCTATAGCCACTACCGGGTGCTTCGTGAAGAGGTCGGCCAGCTCCTCGACGACCTTGATCTTCCACTCTGGTATCGGCTTCTCCCTCCTATACACCCTAGCCTCTAGCCCCGACATCACATTCACCCCGCCTACCAGGCCGTAACTTGTACCGGCGGTCCCATCGTCTTCTTGACGTAGACCTTAGCTATCTTCTGGCGGCCTAGCCTACCCTCAACAACCTGCAAGACGGCCCTAGCGTTCTCGGCGAGTTCCTTAGGATTCATGTCCTCGGTACCGATCCTAACCATCACCTGGGGCTGGTTCCGCATCCTAACCCATACAGCCCTCTTAAACCTCTCAATAGTCTCAACTATGTTGGCCGCTGGCGGGATGGGTGTGGGGGCCTTGCCCCTAGGGCCTAGAGCCGGGCCCAAGGCGCCCCCAGCTATCCCCATCAAATCAGCCCTCACAAGCACCCAGTCACACCTCCGAGCTATCTTCTTAGCCGCCTTCCTGTTACCCCTTAGTTGGAGTACATCCTGGCGTGTGAACACCTCAACCCCCGCCTCTCTAGCCTTGAGAGCCATGTCACCATCGGCGACGACACATATGTGAGGTTCCTTAGGAGGCTTGTGGGGTAAGTAAACTATCTCCCTAAGCCTAGCCTCAGGGCTCCTAGGATCTACGTCCTTCAAAGCCACTATAAGCTCCACACTCTGCCTAAACCTCCGAGGCTTCCCCAGCTTCAGCGCCATCGCTATAGCCTCGCTGAGAGGGTCTTGAACCTGCATCGCCAATATATCCCACACCCCCCTGGGGGCTAGTCACGGGAGAGCCTAATATAGGTGTCAGAGCTAGCCCTCAGCCTTCTCCCACTTCTCCTCGTACTTAGCAAGCACAGCGTCGTAGAGCCCCTCATCAACCTCCCTCGTAACCTGCTTAGGATCCTTACCGTCAACCGTTATACCGAGGCTCCTAGCACTCCCGAGTATAGTCTTCACGGCAGCCTTCAGGGTCTTGGCTAGAAGGTCGGGCTTCTTCTCAATAGCAATCTCAACTATCCTCTCAAACGGGAGATCGCCAAGCTTCCCCAGCCTTTGACTAAAGGGTTCACTACTAACCTTCTCAAGCGCCCTCTCATTCTTTCCCAGGGCCTGTAGCAGCAGCTTCGTAGTGGAAGGCTTAACCTGAGCCCCCTTAACCATACAACCCACCACCCACAACAGCAAAACCCGGCTCCCAGGCCTTATTAGCCTGAGCAAGCAACTACATCCTAGCTGGAGGCCGCCCCGAGCTCCCCGCCCCCGCAAGCAACCCGCAATCTCTGGGGGGTGCTATGAGCGGGGGAGCGCATGGGGGCGGCTACAGGCGATTAACCTTGACGTCGCCTTTATACGCGTCAAAACAAGGGCTAATGCCATTCACCCTTTCCTCCTTAACGAGGTGGTATGGTGTCTAATGGTGGGCATGATAGAGCTTAAGCCTGTAAGGGTTAAGGCGGGGCTCAAAGGCGATCTAGTGGTTGCCGAGGGGAGGTGGGGGTCCCTCAGCGTTTCTGAGCCACCCGAGATGGGTGGTAGAGACGATCTACCCAGCCCTCTAGACCTTCTAGTGGCATCACTAGCTACCTGTGAGGTCTTCATGGCTAAGATGATAGCGGCAAAGCTGGGTTTGAAGCCTGGGAGCATAGAGGTTGAGGTTGAGGGTTCCTTTAGCGTGGGGGAGGGTCTAAGGGAGGCTAGTATAGTCTTTAAGTTCTCGGGGCTTAATAAAGGCGAAGCTGAGAAGGTTGTAGAGATGGTTAAGAGTCTATGCCCAATCTATGCTACTGTGGCGAAGGAGGGTGTAAAGTTGAAGGAGGAAATAGTGGTTGTAGAGGAGAGCCGTGCCTAGCAAGGAGTTAAGCCCTCCACATATGATCCTTGTGGCGCGAGTCTGCCGGCGCCTGAGACGTCGCCCTACACTACACTACCATCATTAAATAACTATTTAGACCCTCTAGATGAAGGATAAACTGTTAAATCTGTAGAGGAAGCGTTCAAGATAATACTCCCGCAGTGCTCACTCCTAGCCGGGCTTGGTAGAAAGTGATTTGAGGTGTCCTAGAGGTTGAAAGTGGAGGTCGTAGTTTCGGACGACCTTAAGGGGCTTGGAGTCTTCGTGTATTACGCCCTAGTGCCGAGCCTGAAGGTCCTACCCACCCCTGCGGGCCTTGACAGGGAGTTAGCAAGGGTTGAGGCTGAGGTGAGGGAGTCCCTGGGAAGCCCTGAAAGGCTTACTGAGCACCCTGTTGTAAGGGCTTATAGGAACCTCCTTTGGAGGCTCGGTATAGATCCCACTAAGATTAGGCCTAGCGGCGAGGCGCTGGCTAGGAGGGTTTTACATGGGAAGAGCCTGCCTAGGATTAATAGTGTGGTGGACTCAGGTAACCTTGTGAGCCTGAAAACCCTAGTGCCCATTGGTATATACGACGCCGCCAGGATCGAGCCGCCACTCACGCTTAAGAGGGCTGCGGGAGGGGAGGAGTTTAGGCCGATCGGAGGCAAACCCTCTAGGCTTAAGCGCGGGACCCCCATACTAGTTGACGCTTCGGGGAAGGTCCTACACATATACCCTCATAGGGACTCCGAGGAGACTATGGTGAGGGGTGAAACGACCTCGATACTAATAGTCTCCGCTGGGGCGCCGGGGGTTCCCAGGGCTGAGGTTAAAAGGGCCCTGGAAGAGGTATTATCACTACTAGGCAGATACTCCCATGCAGTTCTCGAAGGCGTGGAGGTGAAGGAGACTTAGTGAATAGCTACGAAGAGCTTAGGAGGATAGCTCTGAAGGCCTCCTCGGAGGCCGCAGCCCTCCTAAGGGACCTTGCATGCGATGATAAATACACTGCCAAGGTTAAAGGCGAGACTATCAGGGCTGACATAGAGTCTGAGAGCTACCTAGTAGACCTGCTTAGGAGGGAGGTTGGAGGGGGGCTTGCGGTTGTTAGCGAGGAGAGAGGTTTAGATGGGAAGCCTGAAGGCCTGGTAGCCATTATAGACCCTCTAGACGGGAGCACTAACTACTCGTCATGCATACCCTGGGCTTCAGTGTCTGTAGCCTTCGCTAAGAAAGGCTCGAGCGGCTGGGAGCTTGTTGCCGGTGCTGTAGCCCCCGTGTTCTGGGGCTACCCCCTATCATTTCTGAGGGGTGGGGGTTGTTTTGAAGGAGAGGCTAGGGCTAGGCGTAAAGAGCACCCGCCTCGCGTCTTAAGCGTCTACGTTGAAAGGTCCCAGGCCGCCAGTACTGTGCTCAGAGTGCTCGAGGAGCTTGGTGAAGGGTATAAGGTTAGGAGTCTGGGTAGCTCAGCCCTCGAGATAAGTTATGTGGGGCTCGGGAGGATAGCCGGGTTCATGGACTTCAGGGGAAGGTTGAGGAACGTTGATATAGCGGCGGCTATCGGCGTAGTTATGGAGTGCGGGGGCGAGGTTTTCGGCGACGACGGGCTCCCTCTCAAGATACCGGTTGAGGAGGGTGTGGTAAGGCTTGGCACGGTAGTAGCCGCTTCAGACGCCAAGGTAGCCGCAGCGGCTAGGAAGGCGTTGAGGACGGCTGTGGGGCATGAGGGGTAGGACCTGCGTATCCTGTAGGAGAAGGCCTGCCAGCTACTATCGTAGGGCTAGCGGCCAACCCCTATGTACACCCTGCCTTGAAGAGGCCGTTGCGAGAGCTGTAAAGAGGTCGATCAGGGGGCTCAGAGCCTTTAAGCCGGGAGTCAGGGTTGGGGTGTACCTTGGCGCATTGGACCCCCTCTCCGCCGTAGCCCTTGCCTATATAACAGGCATCGTAGAGAGGCGCTACTCCGCCTCTACCATAGCCTTCAAGCCCTCCTACATAACCCTAGGGCCCAACGCTTCAAGACTGATAAGAGAGGCCGGAGTCGAGATCGTAGAAGCCCCTACCCCCAGACTGCAGGGGGAAGTCTGGGCCCCTACACTGCTAAGAGCTGAAAGGTCTGCCGCCGCCCTAGCAGCCCTCGAATGGGAGGCTAACGTAGCCCTCCTACCCGTAACCCGGACTACACTGACAGCCCTCGGCGTGGAAGCCCTGATGTCCTCTAGGCTCGAGTACATGGTTGACGTTGCAGAGAACAGCTTCGAGGTTATGGGCGTCACAGTTGCCTACGGACTTAGGACCATAGAGAGCGAAGCCGTAAGAGCCCTAGCAACTCTCAGAGGCCTCGTGGACATAAGCTCTACCATAACTCCTAGGTACCTGTATAAGAGGGTTTATTCGAGCGTAGCCTACTCAGGGAGGCCCGAGTTAGAGTATAGTAGCCTAGCGGCCGTAAGCCTCATAGCTTCCACGCATAGAATAGAGGCTAGGTGCAAGCTCTGCGGAGGACCTGCGGGACGAGGTAGTGAGTGCTGTAAGGACTGCTTGATTGCCTGGGGCTGTGATGATCGACTGCGTCGGACCCCAAGGAGCCCCCCAGAGGGTAGGGGGCTGTGAACGGGGCCGGCGATGCTGAGCTCTAGGCTAGGCCGGGCCTTGTAGAGGCATTTGTTAAAATCTGCGGCGACACTACCGGGATAAGGTGGAGAGGTGGCTGGAGTGGAGAGGGGTAGAGTGGTCGCATATATATTAGTGAAGGTGCTGGCTGGAAAGGAGAGGGACGTTGTCGATAAGATCCTCAAGGACTTCTATAGAAATGTTACGGAGGCGAGGATAACCTACGGTGACTACGATATAGTCGTTAGGGTTGAAGCCGATAACATGAGGCTGCTAGACAGCATAGTCAGTAATATCAGGAAGATCGACGGGGTGGAGGAGACTAAGACTCTGATAGCCGTCTAGCCTCCGGGGGGAGCCGATACCTTAGGAGGGCGGCTATACCCCCGAAGGCCCTCAACTTCTCCGAGGGCGGCGAGTCCTCGGGGACCACGATGATTTTTGCCCCAGTTCTCTCAGCTCGAGCTAGCGCCTCGTCGACAGCCTCCCTAACCTCATCGTCTAGACTATAGAGCAGCGACTCATCGACCACTACGGACTCGATAGCAGCTAGCTTGGCAGCAGTCAGCACGTCCTTCACAGTATAGGCTATAGAATCCCTATCCCTCGCAGCCCTCCTAAGAAACTCCTCCAGCAAGGCCTCCGCCTCGAGTATAGAGTACTCCCTGAGGGCCTCAGCTACTGTAGTCCTCCTAAGCGCCTCCCGAACCCCAGTAGAACCTCCCATAGAGGCGTCGTCTACCACAACCCTGAGCTTAGGAGCAGCCTCCCGAAGCCTCTCGGCTACCAAGCCCTTAAGGTGCCCAGGCCCCACTATAACCGCGACGGCAGCCTTATGCCTAGAAGCCTCCTCAACGATCCTAGCAGCAACTCTCTCAACAAGCCTCTCAACCTCGCCTTCCCTCGCTGGATCATCCTTTCCCGGCAGGGAGACCGGTACATCCTCTACGATCGTGAAGCCATGCGGAGCTAGTACTGCTATAGCGTACTCGTCGTAGTCTATAGCTGCTATCACTGCAGAGCCTGGGGAGGCTGAGGACCTAAGCCTAGCTATGACCCTCTCATCCCAGCCCCCCTCCCTTTCGACGACTAAGCTTTGCCCCGGTGATATTGTGGCTGAGTGCCTCTTCCCCTTAACCCCGAACTCGTCAGGCCCCTCGACAACTATGCCGCTGATTCTCAGCCTCCCGGTGAAGGGCTGGAACTCGACGGAATCGAGCCTTATAGTTAGAGTCATTGCTATCCTCTCCTTCCTCCCGCTCCCAACCCTCACGTCCCTGGAGGTCCTCAGAGTTACAAGGTCGCCCTTCCTCAAGGCTATCTTGAGGCGCCATAGGTCCTCCTCGCTCTCAGGCCTAACTCGCAAAAACCTTTTCTTAGAGTCTAGGACTTCAACCTTCAAAGCCTCTAGGCCACCCTTCAGGCTAGGTAGATCCCAGGGCCTATCTCTTCAGCTCCCTCAGGCGGCCTCTCGCTATAGATAGCGAACTCAGCCTTGTGGAGGGCGCTTAGGTCCTTCAAAGCTCCCTCGATTGCTGCTGGGACATAGACCTTCTTACCCTCTATGGGGTCTGAGAGCCTCATACCCCGCGACTTCTTATAGCTCCACACGGCACTGTTAACCTGCATTATAATCCTAGCCGCCTCAGCCAGCTCCTTCCTCTCGTCACCTGAGACCATCGACTCGGGCCATTTCTGCTTGTGAACACTCACTCCATACAGCTCCCTGTAGGCTGCATCGGTCACGAACGGCATTATGGGGCTGAGGGCTACTAGTATCGCCTTGAAGATCCTGTGTAGCGACGCCCAAGCCGCCCTCTGCTCGCTGGGCGTGAACTCTCCCCTCCTATTATAAGCCCTCTCCTTCACCAGCTCCACGTAGTTGCTAGCGAAGACGTCCCATGCAAGCTCGTATATAGCCAGGCCCGGCTCGAAGACGTCTAGCTCCGAGTAGCCCCTGTCAGCCCTTTCAAGGTACTCGTCAGCCAGCGCCATGAAAGCCCTGTCAGTAAACGTGGGCTGAGCTTCCTCGGGCTCAGGGAACGAGGAGATGAACCTCGCCAGATTCCACAGCTTGGTCGCGAAGTTCCTCCCAGTCTTCACCTTGTTCTCGTCGAACTTATAGTCGTAGCCCAGCTTTGCAGCAATAGCAGCCCAGAACCTGAAGGCGTCGGCACCATACTTCTCTATTATGGGCTCAGGGTCTATCACGTTACCCAGACTCTTATGCATCGGCCTCCCAGTGGGGTCCAGGCCCATCCCAGTAATCCTAACCCACCTAAACGCGGGCTTCCCAGTAAGCTGGTAAACCCTCAATATCGTGTAATAGAGCCACGTCCTGATAATATCCTGGCCCTGAGGTCTCATGACATTCCTAGACGCCTTCTCGTAGAACCTCTTATCCTCGAGCCACCTCGTGACGTATAGTGGGGTGATGCTGCTATCGAACCAAGTGTCGAAGACCCTCTTCTCCCCCTCAAGCTCCGACCTGGGGGCACCGCACCTCGGGCAAGAATCCCAGGGAGGCTCCTCCTCCCAGGGCCTATAGTACCTGCCGGGCTCGGGGACTAGCTTAGCACCGCACCTCCTACAAGTCCATAGTGGTATCTCCGTGCCGTAGTAGCGGTCCCTCGATATGGGCCAGTCCATCCTGAGACTCTCGATCCAATCGTATAGCTTACGCTTGTGCATCTCGGGCTTGAACTCCATCCTATCAGCGACCTTCTTTATCTCATCGCGGAACTCAAGCTGCTTGAGGAACAGCTCCCTCCTATGAATTATCTGTAGCGGCGTCTTGCACCTCCAGCACACTGGGACTTCATGCTTGATCTTCTCCTTCCTAGCAAGTAAGCCCTCCTTCTCGAGTATCTCAACGATCTTCCTTCTAGCCTCCTCCACCCTTAACCCCGCTATGGGCCCAGCCTCTTCCTTCATAATGCCGTCCTCACTCACTATTACCTTAGGCTTGAGGCCCAACTCCCTGAATAGTCTCACGTCCTCCTCATCGCCGTAGCTACAGATCATCATTAAGCCAGTGCCGTATTCCGGCTTGACTGAGGGGTGCTCAATTATTATGAGTTCGTGGCCGTATATGGGGGCTATAGCCTTCTTCCCGGCAAGCCCCTTATACCTCTCATCCTCCGGGTGGTAGGCTAGGGCTGCGCACGACGCTATAAGCTCAGGCCGCGTTGTGGCGACAACGAGGTCTCTACCGTCATCCTTAAGCTTATACTTAACGTAGTATAGGTAGTCCTCTTCCTCCCTATATTCCACCTCGGCCTCGGCAAGGGTTGTCTTACACCTGGGACACCACCTAACGGGCCTTTCAGCCTCGTAGACCAGCCCCCTTCTCCAGAGTTCTATGAATGTGGCCTGGGTTAGAGTCCTGTAGCGGGGGCTATCAGTCCCTTCAGTCCAATAGTCGAAGCTACAGCCAAGCCTCTTCCAAACACCAACGATCTCCTTCTCAACGTTATCCAGGAACTCCCGGCACATGTTAAGGAATCTACGTCTACCCTCAGGCGTCCTAGCTATCTCGTGGGCCACTACACCATAAGTCTTCTCGACTTGAACCTCCACCGGAAGACCGTTCCTGTCAGCATAGAAGGGGACAACAACGTTGTAGCCCTTAAGCCTGAAATACCTAGCCACCATGTCTATCTGAGCGTAGTGGGAAGCCCCTCCCACATGCCACTTACCACTAGGATAAGGGGGCGGCGTATCTATGACCACTATCTCCCTAGGGTCATCGGGGTCTAGGACTGACTTGTACAAGCCCTCCTCCTCCCACTTACTAATAAGCTCGACCTCCCTCCCGGGGTCCCAGCGCTTCTCCTCTATCCTCGGGTTTAGGGCTGAGGCCAAGGATAGGGGCACCCTGAAACTTCTAGTCAAGCTCAGCTTTATAGCCTTTATACTAGCTAGACTCCTAATGCCCGGGGTTAAAGAGGGTGGGCGGTTGCTCTCCGTGGATAGCAAGGCTATACGGCCGCCAGCCATTACTGGGAGCTACAGTCACGGGGCTCACAGCAGCGGCCGCAGCATCTATGAGTAGGGAGTCGGCCTCCACTATAATAGTGCTCTCCCTAGCCGGCTACCTGGTACTCAGCCTACTCGAGAATCGTTGGAGACTACTCTTCCTATCCTCCGCAGTAGCAGCACATATAACAGCAGTAGTCCTCTACTACACGAACCCCATACCACTGCCCCTAGTACTCCTCGAAAGGTCCTCCAACGGCCTAGTAGCAAACCTGGATATAGTCCAAATCGTCATATTAGCCGAAGCCGCAACAGCCCTCTCGACACCCCCAAGCTCACTTCCATGCAGAGTAGAAGAGGAGGAAACCCTGGAAGCTGGCGAGGAAGGAACACACCCAGAAAACGTGGAGGGCAAAGGTGAAAATAGGGAGCTGGAAAAACAAGATTATCCAACCCAAGCCGGTAAATAGCCCCCTACACATGCACCTCCGCCGAGAATAAACAAGCGCCCCACCATCTATCCTCAACCTCATCGTACTACTAACCGCTTCTAAGATACGATAGAGGTGTCAGCCTAGCCCCAGACACGACTACCTAACTCTTACACACGCTGTAGCCATCTTCCCGAGGATACAGAAGCCCTCCTATAGCCGTTACACGACTCTATAAAACCGTAAACCGCAGAATAAGCTAAGAGTCCCTCTACAAGCCCCCTCCCAGGTAAAAACTCGCCTCCGGCTAACCCCTAGGCTGGGGGGCCGTTGGATAGTGTGAAAGTTGGCACCTGCGGCTTCCAGAGGGCTCGTAGGAGGCATTACGAGGCTCTCGACGCTGTGGAGGTGCAACAGACCTTTTACGACCCGCCTCCTCTCGAGACCCTTGAGAAGTGGAGGTCTGAGGCTCCCAGTAGCTTCGAGTTCACAGTTAAAGCTTGGATGCTTGTAACCCACGAATACAATAGGAGGCTGTGGGCTAGGCTTAAGAGGAAAGTCGAGGGCGACCCTTCAAGGTTCGGGAGCTTCAAGCTGACAAGGGAGGTCCTGTGGGCCTGGGAAGTAACCCTAGAGGCTGCAAGGGCTCTCAGGGCGAGGGTAATAGTCGTCCAAACCCCGGCAAGCTTCAAGGCCGACGAGGGTAATGCTAGGAGGATTGTAGGGTTCTTCGGGGAGGCTCCGAGAGACTCCTTCCTTATAGCCTGGGAGCCCCGGGGAGACTGGTGGGAGCGGAAGGACCTACTCTCCCAGACAGCCTCTAAGGCGGACCTGCTGATAGCAGGGGACGTGCTAAGAGGCAGGGTACCACCGGTGGACCAGGAAATCCTCTACGCCAGGCTACACGGGCTAGGCGGGAAGGAGGTCAACTACAAGTACAAGTACACCGACGAGGACTTGGAGAGGCTTAAGGACCTAGTGGCTAGGTGGAGAGAAGCATACGTCATGTTCAACAACGTCTACGCCTTCGAAGACGCAGTCAGGTTTAAAGAGGCCCTGAGGAAGCGGTAGGACCTAGTGCTGCCTACGCCTGTATGCCCTCCTCTTTATCCTACTTATCAGCTCCTCATCAACCTCAGCAGCCTGCTGACCAGGCCTACCAGCATGCAGACGAGCGCACCCCAAGTAACTGCCCAAAGCGTGGTAACACCTCTCACAAACTACGGAACCCCCACACACCCGCACAGCAGGATTATTACCACACACATCACACCTAAACCACGACAACACAGCCCTCGGCATCCCACACCAACCCCCCACCATAACTATAACTAAGGCCCTCCTCCCTCACCGCGGGCTACCCCAACGGGCCTCTACTCACAGGGTGTAGCCCGTCGCGGATACCGCGGCTCACTGGTCGGGCCCTCAGTTTAGCTTCCGGCTCTGGAGGTTTAAAGGCTGGGTGCTATGTATAGGTCCATTCTCTCTCCGTTAGGGAATGTGAATTCGATCTTCATTGGGTAGTTGGATGCGAATCCTATTTTAACGGTATCCGCTGCGCCTACAGGCTTTGTAGCTACTTCTAGGGCTTGCCTGGAGTAGGAGCTTTGTGCTTCCTCGTCGACTTCTAGGTCTAGTAGGGCTTCGCCGGGCTTCATGATCCATTCGTACTCCTTCTCCTCCCCCTGGGCCCTGGCTTTCACGGCCTCGGGGGTTGCTTCAAGCTCTAGTATATCGCCCACTACCTTGACGTCCTGGATAAGCGCTTTGAAGTCGTCTGACATCATGGAGAACCTGGCTGTAGTCTCGATCTTCAGCTCCTTGATTTCCTGCTGAGCCCCGGCTATTATAGGTACTAGGAACTTCCTGGAGAACCCACTCTTCTTATCCCGTAGTTCCACTTCCAGCGCCTGTTCTTCAACGTTGTACTGTAGAACTACCTCGTCGTTCCTAGTAGCCCTCTTAACGATCTTATTGAACTCGTCAGTCCTCAAGACGAACTTCGCCTCCTCTTCCACGTTGAACTCCTCGAAACTCATAGAAGGCATCTCGAGGATTGCGAGGCTAGTCTTGTCAGGGCTCATTATCCACGCCTTCACAGAGTCTACGGTGATCTCCAGTATACCTTCGTCGTTTATCTTAGCCATAGTCTGGGTGATATACTTGAACTTCGTGGGGAGGCCGTAGACTAGCCTAAACACAGCCCAACCCCTAAGTCTAGGTAGCCTGGGTAAGGGTTTATAGCGTGAAAAGCCCACCACCCAACCCTGAGGGGATTAGAGCGTGGCTGGCAAGGTGGTCCTGGAGGTAGACATGGGTAAGTATAAGTACGTGGAGCTCGAGCTGAGCGAGGCCGAGAAGCTTATAAGGGAGGTTGTAGGGCTTCTAGGCTTCGAGTCTCAGGACGCCAACGAGGCCTTCAGAGTCCTCAGGAACTTCGACGCTTTCTACGACATGGCTAGGAAAAAGTTCAAAGACTACATAGTCCCTAGTAAGAGCATGAACGACATGATACTCGGGAGAGTTATCATAGACAAGCTCAGGCTCGTGAAAGAAGGCGATAAGAGGGTGGTAGGAGTATACTTTGACAGGCGCGTGCCCGAGGAGGTTATAGTAAAGGCGTTGGAGAAGCTGGGCTACGAGGTAGAAGTTAAAAGGCTAGAACTAGTCTAGAGGGGAGGCTAGGAGCCCCCGCTGCTCCCAGAAGTCTTCCTACGCCTTCTCCCAGACTTGCCAGAGGACTTCCTCGATTTCCTGGAACCCGTGCTTTTAGCCCTCCTAGCCTTCTTTGTCCCTGACTTGGCCGAGGCCTTAGCCTTCCTCCTAGCCTTAGGCTTCTTCACGCTACTAGCTATTAACTCGGAGATCCTGGTTTCAACGTTAGCTATGGCCTCACTAATAGTCATCTCGCCTTGAGCCACCTTCTCGAGCATGTCAGCCACGTCTAGCATAGCCTCTAGTAGGTCGGGGCTCGTAATATCGTATTCTACTGGGGCTGCCTCCTCTTCAGCCTCAGCCGGAGCCGCTTCCTCTACGGCCTCAGCCCTAGCCTCCTCCCTAACCAGCTCTACGCCTCCCCTAGCTTCTTCCTCGCTCGCCTCTACCTCCTCAGTAAGCTCCTCCTCGCTCAAAACCCGCCCCCGGGCTACCGTATGGGCTAGGAGACTTAAACCTTTACGGGGGCGGCATGACGCTCTATTAGAGGCTGGAATCATATGCCTTGCACTACAGATTCCTAGTTGGGGGTGTAGGTGCGGTGGGCGGCGGGTATCCTAGGATCACTGAGGTGGAGGAGTCAGAGGGCTTTTGGAGCGCTGTGATAGAGGTTGAATACAAGGATAGGGTCTATAGTATCAGAGCTGAAAGGCTATTGAGGAAGCCCTCTAGCGCTGAGGCTTCTCTCGAGGGTGAGTATCTGGTAGTCAAGCTCTCCGACGATAAGGGTAGGGGGCTGGCAACATGCCATATACACGTCTCGCACTTCGAGAAGGGGTGTGTAGACTGTAAGTGCCTTCTCAAGCCCGCAGACTAGGGCTTCAACCCTTCTCCCCAAGCTCAGACCCGGAGTTTTTGAGGGCCCTGGCGAACTCGTAGAGCGTCTCGGCAGCGTATTTCAGGGCGGCCCTAGCCTTTATATGCTCTATTGTCGAGTATAGCCCCGTGAACCTTATCTCAACCACGCCCCCGGGACCCTCCTCTATAGCGAGCCTAGCTAGGTCCTGAGCCTCAACAGCCCCCGACCTAGCCTGTGCCCCCCGGATCTCGTCCTCAACACTCCTAAGGTAGGCCTCTACTTCCTCGGGCATGGGAAGGGGCTCCTCTAGCACGAGCCTCATGTGAGTCTCGCCCCGATACAGCTTAGCAACTCTCCTTCTACCCACCTTAACCTCCTCCACCTTCTCCCCTGGTAAGGCGCCAGTTGATATACCGCCCTTCTCCACAACCTCCAACAGCGCCTTAAGCATAGCTAGCTCCTCCTCAAGCTCCCTAACCCTCCGCCTAAGATACTCAATAACCTCCTCCCTCGAAACCAGCCTGCCACCCTCCAAGACTTGAACCCCTAATACACGTTTAGAACTTGGCAAGCGGGTTGGGGGGTTGATGGTAGTATCCACGAGTTAACACCACTAACCTGAGAACCTACAGGGCAGGACCTAGCCTCTGCTCCGGGGGAGGAGATCCTTTTAACAATCCTGGAAGGGCGACCCTTCCTATCGGTGGCCGGCTTGGAGTATACTAGCCTGGGAGGTACGGGCATAAGGGTTTCTAGGATAGGCTTAGGTACTTGGCAGTTTAGCGATGACTGGGGGGTTACCAGCTATGATAGGGCTAAGGCTATAGTCGGGGCTGCTCTGGAGGCCGGGATTAACCTCTTCGACACGGCTCTCCGGTATGGCGGGGGGCTTAGTGAGAGGTTCCTTGGGAGGGCTTTGAAGGAGCTGGGTGCCAGGGAGGATGACATAGTGGTTGTGACCAAGATACCCGGGGAGATGCTATCGTACGACGACGTCTTCAAAGCTGTAGACGTTAGCCTAAGGAGGCTGGGCCTCACCTCGATCCCAGTGCTCCTAGCCCACTGGCCCCCCCTCTGGAGACACATACCAACATGCGAGTACGCCAGGGCCTTCGAGAGGCTTGTAACCCTAGGGAAGGTGGAGTATATAGGGCTGAGCGACCACCCCATAGAGCTTGTAGAAGCATTCAGGAACTGCCTATCCCGCATAGAGGTTGACGTTCTACAGTACAAGCTAAATCTTGCTGAGAGGGAGGCAGAGAGGGAGCTACTACCCTACGCCGAGGGCCTCGGAGCAACGTTCCTAGCATGGAGCCCCCTAGCTAAGGGGGCTCTAGCCAAGACTATACCCCCGGAGAAGCTTGGAGAGCTCAGGGATTACCGGAGGGTAGACCCTCTACACCACCCAGTAAACTACCCCCAGCTACAGAAGCTCTACGAGGAGGTAGCGAGGATCGCGGAGAGGAGGGGTAAAACCCCGGCACAGGTAGCCTTGAACTGGCTGCTACAGCTAAGCGACATAGTGATACCGATCCCCGGAGCCACTAGCCCGGAGCAAGTGAGGGAGAACGCTGATGCTACGGGCTGGAGGCTAACGTGGGAGGAGTGGAGGCTACTAGACGAAGCGAGTAGGAGGGTAAAGCTAACCTATGTCACACAGTCAGAGTAAGGTGGGGTGGGAGACCTCTCACTAACCCCGAGCTGAAGTCTCCATTCATACGCCGGGCGGTAGTACGCTTACTAGCTACCCTACTTGGAATGCTGAGCGTAGAGCTTCAAAGTCGATTGTTATGATGCCTAGCTTATAGAATACTGCTAATCCTATCCCCCACATCAATACCTTAAGCTCCTCTTCAGGCCAATCGTTTTCCACCATTTCAGGCTTCCCGGCTAGAAGGTCTAGTATTGCTTCTTCAAAGTGGTATATGATGTACGTGGCGATCATGCCTAGAGCCAGAAGGGTTCCCGGTAGGTCATAGCTGAGCGCGACGTACCCCGCTAGAAACCCCCATGCCCCCTGGAAGGTAGTTAAGACCTTCTGGATACTAGGGTTACTCCCACGACATTTACACTCGGCCATCAGGTCAACCTCACATTTCTCTATGATAAGCTTTAGACTTAATATTAGATACCCTCTCCTAACGTTAGCATTAGCTGACTCGCAGGGAACGTTTACACCCTTAAGCACGGGTTTAGAACAGGGAGGCCCTGGGGATGTGGTGTGGTTCTTGTAAGGGTCTCAGCTCCAAGTCACGTGCACTCGGGTAACATGGACCTTCACGGGGGGCTGGGGAGGCTTTACGGCACTGTAGGATTCACCCTTGAGCATCCTAGACTTGAGCTTGAGGCTAGCGAGGCTGAAAGAGGGGTGGTTGAGGCTAGGGGGGCTAGGGCCGGTGAGGCTGAGGCCTATGCTAGGAGGGCCTTGGAGGCTTGGGGGTGTAGAGGGGTCGGGGTCTCTATTAGGGTGTTGAGGGAGATACCGGCTCACGTGGGCCTGGGCTCCACCACAGCCCTGGCATTAGCTTCGGGGTACGCAGCCCTTACCATCTGTGGGGTTAGGAGGTTTAGCGTTGAGAGGCTCGCTGAGGCCCTGGGCCGGGGGGTTCCCTCGGGCCTCGGAGTCTACTCATTCACCTACGGGGGCTTCCTCGTCGACGGCGGTTTCAGGCCCGGGGAGAGGCGCCTCCCCCCGCTCATATTCAGGGCCCACGTGCCTAGGAGTGTGGCCATCGTGGTAGCCCTCCCCTCCAAGCCTATACCAAGGGTGCTGGAGGTTAAGAGGAGGGAGGAGGAGGTCCTGCAGTCCCTGCCAAGGATGAGCGAGTCTATGGCTGAGAGGGCTTCAAGGCTGATACTAATGGGTGTAATGCCGGCTGCGGCCGAGGGTAGGTGGAGCGACGCCGCCAGACTGCTATACGAGTTCAACAAGATGCTGGGGGAGTACTGGGCTAGAGCGCAGGGCTCCATATACTGCTGCCGCGAGGTGGAGGAGCTAGTAAGGGAGGCCTTAGAGGCGGGGGCTTGGGGGGCGTTGCAGAGTAGCTGGGGCCCCACAGTCTATGCCCTCACAGACTACAGAAAGGCTGAGAGCGTGGCTGAGAAGCTTAGAAGGAGGGTTGAAGAGATCGGGGGAGGGAGCGTCTGGGTTACAAGGGTGGACAATCAAGGAGCTAGAATAACGGTAGAAGGTTAAGAGAGGCTAGGTATCATGTAGTATTTAATGAGCTTAAGGTTATGACCGAGACTTTCATGAATGAAGTTGAGACTGAGTGGCCCGAGATTAAGAGGATCATTGATAAAGCGAAGAGCGGCGAGCCTTTAGCTGGGGGGAGAGGGAGTGGGTCAGAGAGATTGCAGAAGCTACTGGCTGGGATCCAGATGATGTCGAGGACGAGCTTAAGAATATTGATGTGAGCCCCTCCAAAAGGGTAGAAAGGTACCGCGATTTACTTGAGAAGTACCTGGAAGAGGCTAAAAAGCTCGCGGAGAAGGGGGATACGAGGCATGCAGCGGAGAAGCTGTGGGGTGCTATATTAGCCTTAGTGAAAATGTATGCGACCATGAAGAACGTGCCTAGAGTGCACTGGAGCCGGGGGAAGATTGAAAGGTTTATTGAAAATAATGTTGAGAAGGACCTGAGACAGCAGTTTATTGAGCTTCTGGATAAGGGGAGTGCTCTCCACGAGCACTTCTATGCAAGGTCATATGGCGAGGGAGACTTTCGTGGAGAGGTGGAGTCGGGCTCTAGAGCTAATCGAGCAAGCCTATGGGCGGCTGTCGAAAGGGCTCTCTCGAGGTGGCGGTAAGGTCTCGTAACTCGCTTTGATTCGCGGGTTAACGCGTTCCTTATAATGTTCTTTATCGTTGGTGCTCATCTATATTCCTCCAAGCTGATTTGAATGGTTTAAACATTAATGTGTTAATATTTGTTTAGGTTTAACACGGTGCTTTGAAGATCATCGCCGTAGTTGGAGGCGGGATAGTATGCCGCTAACTACCTTCGAGGAGGAGATCTACCTGAGGGCTCTCACAGGCAGGCTCGTGGGAAAGGCTATAGCGGGCCTGGGAGTGAACAAGCTTGCTGTGGTAGCACCTAAGAACATCATTTGCAGTAGTATAGCTGCAGCCACCGAAGCCACATTTATCGAAGTAAGCGGAGGTGTCACAAGGCACTTCATGGTGGAGCCTGACGTCAACGAAGAGGAAGTAGTAGGGAGGCTCGTAGAATTCGCTCCCCAGGCGACGCTTCTCCAGTTCGGGGGAGAGACTCCGATAGAGGTGGTTAAGAGGAGCTTCGTTAAGACCCTCAAGGTGATGGCTGATAGGAAGGTGCCTGGTGACGTTGTTGTCCACGTAAGGATCTTCGCCGCTAAGGGCTTGGATGAGGCCTTAAAGTACGAGGAAGTTAGGAGCTACCTAAAGGAGAGGAGCGTTTGTGTCTACACTGTCGGCTTCGACGAAGGCAAGATATACGTGAATAAGGTTATAATTGGTGACGACGGAAGCTACACTCTCGAGAAGCTTATGGAATACCAGGTGACACTAGAGCACGCTGACTTGCTAAATAGAAGTATTAGGGATAGGAGGATAACGTTCCAGGAAGCCCAGGTGGCCCAACAGTAAGTCCGGCACGGCGAGGCGGCGGCCGGTTTATTCCCTTATTTCTATTTCTATACCTTTCCTCCGTTATGGTCTTTCCATTATGGGGCCTTCACGTTCCCCTCTTAGCCTGCTGGATAAGGCTTCGAGCAGCCCTTACCACACCGACAATATCAATCCTAGCCGGGCATGCCGTGTGGCATGCTGCGCAGAGGAGGCATGTGTAGAGGCTCTCGTAGTCACCGTCGGTGGGGCCATCTAGGGCTACCATCCTGGCTAGGTTCACCCTGCCACGAGGCCCATAGCCCCTATGCCTTCCTAGGGGTAGTGTGGGGCATACTGGCTCGCAGAAGCCACAGTATATGCACTTAGCAGTCTCCTCTAAGACGAATTTTCTCAGCTCGCCGGGCCCCGCCAGGACCTAGACACCCCATATAACTCTATCGTGGCATTTGTCCTTCGAGAGTAAAAAGGCCTTCCCACATAAAACCTGCTTTAAAGCCGATGCGGCTTCCTCATTGCCTTGGGTGGCCTGAGACTTGACGTTGGAGGAGCTTTATCTCGCCTACCCTACGGCAGTGGTTATGGGCTTAATACACGGCTCGGACCCGGGTCACGGCTGGATTGTCTCAGCACTTTACTCGCTCAGGTCTAGTGGCGGAGTCACGAGGGCCCTCGTCTTCACCACGATACTAGCCCTCGGCCACTTCCTATCCACGCTTGTAGTCGTGGGCGCTGTATGGATTCTCGGCACGCTTGCTTCGGAATATCTAGCTTATATCAAGTTTGCGGCTGGCGCCCTCCTCTTAATACTCGCCACCGGGGAGCTGCTAGAGGCTTTGAGGGAGGGCCGCCATGTTCACAACGGTGAGGATAGTGGGAAGCATTTTAGCGGTATATGGGAGGCTTTCAGGTATGCCGTCTTACTAGGATTTGCCCACGAGGAGGAGGTGGCCCTCTCAGCTATAGTGTTGGCTGGTGCGAACCCGCTATTACTATCAGTAGCCTATGGGGCTGCAGTCTACGTTTCCATGGCCGCTTGGACTCTAGCTACTATAGCGTTAGTGTCTAGAGCTGGAAGGATAGAGGAGGCTCTACATAGTGTATCCCATATTCTCACGCCCCTCATAGTTGCGGTGATCGGAGTTTTCATACTATTGGACGCCTTAGGGGAGCTCCGACGCTAAGTTATCTTAGCTATGCGAGCCTTCGTCGCCACCTCCACCGCCCGGTCCCTATCGAGCCTGCCTCCGGGAAGCCCTCTCGCCTCATAGTAGGCTTGTAGGTAGGGCTCCAGGTCTAAAATGGATCCCTTATTCCTTCCCTCGGGAACGGGCTCTTCGGAGAGGCGTGGTGGTAGCTGGTCCTCCCTAGGCCCTACCCCCAGTTCCTCGTTAACTAGCCTTTCAAGGTCTAAGGTTAGCCTGGAAGAACCCCTTAGGCTACTGGGGCTCCAGGCCGTCCCTGTAATAGCGCTTAGCGCTGCAGAGTATTCATTCCAGGTTAGGGCGTAGGTTGAGAATGCACAGACTTGAAGGCTGTCTACTGAAGCCACTAGTAGCTGCCTCTCGTACACAGCCCTGGCAGACTCGCCCGGCTTGAAGCTCCAGTCGACCCTCACCGGCACCCCTAGGGACTTGAACGATGCTATTATGTCACCGTAGACCCAGATGTGGACCGCGCCGCCGAAGCTCTCGACAGCATTAGCTAGGCCCCAGGCCTTCTCAACCCTAGGATCCGCATTTTGCACTGTGATCCCCTTAACATCAGTCGCAACCTCGGGCCTCCCATACTTCCTGGCTAGCTCCCTAGCCCCCTGGGCTAGGACCTTCCCAGCCCCCCTAAGGTACGTAATGTCTACTATGAGCCTCTCCATCCCCTCTAGGTCGCCCCATGCAAGCCCTTCCCCGCCTAGACCCTCTAGCTCGGTTATCTCAGCGTACATTGCAAGCAGGTTGCCAGCCTCTATAGGGTCTATGCCTAGCCTGTAGCAGAGGCTGGTTAGGTAGGCTACGCCTTCAACGTCCATTAGGGAGGCGTTGGTGCCTAGTGAGGATATCTGGGCGTAGTCGGGACCCTCGGTCCTGAATGATAGTCGGGCGCCCGTTGTATCCCTTCTACACGATACAGGGCATGCAGAACACGTGAGCCTCCCCGCGAGTATAGCTTCTTCCATGGCGCGGGCTGAGAGGGCCTCCCACCCCCTAACCACTGGCGTCTTATAGTTCCTGTGGGGCACCGCCTCGGCGGGAGCTAGGGCGTCTAGCGCTATGGGGGTGCCGTGTACTGCTAGGAGCCCCTTCTCCCTATTTAAGAGCCTAGACTCCCTGAGCTTCACGTGGACTATCCGGGCTATTGTGAGTAGCCTCGGCTTATCGGAGATCCTAGGCTTGCTTCGGCCTCCGGCTACCACTATAGCCTTAATCTTCTTCTTACCAAGGACGAATCCAGCCCCATGCCTCACCCCGCTACTCCTCCCGGTATCGTTTATGACTGTAGCATACCTAACGCCCCGCTCGCCGGCAGGACCTACAGCTAGAACCCTCACATCACCATGCCTACGCCTAAGCTCCAGTGTGGTCTCAACGGCGTCAAGCCCCCATAGCCACCCAGCATCCTCTATCGAGACCGTGCCGTCAGAGACTAGAATGTAGGATGGCTCCCTACTCACACCCACAATCACGACAGCATCGAAACCAGCCTTCTTGAGGGCTGGGGACACGTAGCCTCCAGTATTAGCCCATGCTACCGTGCCTGTAAGGGGCGACTTGAAGGTTAGGGTTAGCCTGTTAGCCATTGGGAAGCCTGTCGCCACGAGGGGGCTAGTGGCAATTATGAATGGGTCTTCATCGAGATTCAAGGCGTTGTATAGAAGCGCCACCCCTAGGCTCCGGCCCCCAGGGAAGTATTTATAGGCTTCTGGGTCAACCTCGACTGGCTCCCAGGCTCTACGTGAAAGGTCTACGAGTGCTATACGGCACGTATAGCCTCCGGGACACCCCGTCAAAACCCGTTAAACCCCCACAAACCCTGTTAGCCTATCTTCATTAAAGGTTTCAGCCTAACCCACACGTTAGGGGGGTGGGTGGCGTGCCCGTCTTTAAGAGGTATACGAGGAGGCCTAAGCTGAAGGCTAAAGACATCATGTCATCGCCCCCCGTAACGATAAGAGGGAGCGAGACTATAGTAGATGCGGCCAAGCTCATGAGGGAAAAGGGCGTTGGAAGCTTGATCGTAGTGGATCCTCAGGGGAGAATCAAGGGAATAATTACTGAGAGGGACGTACTGAATAGCCTTGCAGCCGGAAAGGCCTGCGCTGGAGGCAGAGTTGAGGAGGTTATGAGCAGGAACCTTATAGTGGCTAGGCCCGAGGAGGACCTAGATATAGTAGTTGAGAGAATGAGAGAGGCTAATATAAGGCATATACCTGTGGTTGACGAGGAGGGGAAGCCTGTAGGCATGATCTCGGTTAGGGACTTAATAGACCTTGGGATCTCCGCGTTCAAGCTCTTCGTAGACATAACGTAATTTGTGATGCAGGGATGCCCCTAGACAGCGTTGGGGGGCTACAGTTGAGACTAGTACTCGTAGATGACGTGTGGAAAAGATTCGACTCGAAGTGGGTGCTGCGGGAGGTCGACCTCGAGGTTAACATTGGTGATGTCATAGTAATCGAGGGACCTAACGGTAGTGGTAAGACGACGCTACTTAAGATAATAGCAGGCTTGCTTCAGCCAAGCAGGGGTAAAGTGAGGGTTGAGTGTAGAGGCGTGTGCATAGGCTATGTAGGCCACCTACCCCTCCTTTACAGGGACCTAACTGTGGAAGAGAACCTTAGATTCTACTCTGGAGTCTACGGCGTTGATCCGTGGATATTCAGTAGTAGGACCTGGAAGGTTCTAGGCCTAGAAGAGTATAGAGGGGTGAGGGTTGAGGAGCTGAGTTACGGCTGGAGAAGGAGAGCTGACATAGCTAGAGCCCTGCTAATTAGGCCTAGGGTGCTTTTGATCGACGAGCCCTTCACAGGCCTCGATAAGGAGGCAACAGAGGTTATTCGCGATATAATAGTTGAAGTGGCCTCGACGGGAGGCGCTGTGGTGGCTACTACACCCAGGATCGACGGGCTCTATGATGAAGTAGCCACTAGGGTTATGAGGTTGAGGGGTGGGAGGCTAATTGAAGCTTAAGGGCATGACAGCTAGAGTCCTATACTTGCTCTGGAAGGACCTACTCCTAGACTACCGGAACCCTTATAGCCTGGGCACGCAAGCAATCTTCTCCCTCTCAGCCGGCGTAGTCTCAGGGTTGGCTGCCAGGTCGTCTCCGTGGCCGCCGGAGAGTCTAGCCCCGGCGACCTTAGCTTTAGTATCGCTCTTCAACTCCGTCTATGCAAGCTACTCCACGTTTATTAGGGAGAGGGAGCAGGGAACCCTTGAGGCGCTCCAGCTAATCCCTGGGGGGCCTCTAGCCCTTTACGCATCGAAACTATTGTACTCGGCATTCATAATAGCCTCGTTTAACATTGTATATATACTAGCTTATGTCCTATTCTCCGGAGCTAGCCATGTAGCTTCTCTGGGCGTCTTTGAGTGGGCTTTAACCGCCTCCCTCTTCATGGCTGCGGTATCGAGCTTTTCAAGCGCCATGCTAGTCTATAGTTCCTCCTACACGACTCTAGCACCCCTCATAGTGACCGCCCTCTCGCTACCCTATCTCGACGTAGCCTTAGATAGCCTAGCAGTGCTTACTCAGGGTTACAACCCCCCATCGCACTGGAGAGTTGAGATGGCCGCTCCCGCTATCGCAGCGTCTCTACTCGGAGGAGTCCTAGCTTCCTACGTACTCGAATCCTGACGCTGAGCCCCGCTTATAAAGGCTAGCGCTAGCATAGAGGCTACAGTTACCGCACCTCCAGCCCACACTAAGTCCACCATCGGGACCATTTTAACCTGGAGTACAACGCCCTGGCTCTCAACAGGATTATCTCCGTCGCCTGTAGTAGTAGCCATCCTGTAAAGGTCTATAAGTGATTCCAGCACACGCACCACAGCCTCATTCCCAGCAGTCCCGGAGGTTATGAGAGACGAGTTGTATGCAGCAGCCATTAAAGCTGTGAGGGATAGCCTCTGCGAAAAGTCTAGACTCTCATACGCCTCCCGAAGATAGTATATGAGTAGCGTGTGGTAAACGTTTGTCCCTTCCCTGACTATTGGCGGTGCAACAGTGATGTAGAGGTCCCCTAACCCGGTTTGGACCTGGAGTACGTCTAGTACGAGACCCCTTATCCCTAGGACCTCCCCGTTACCCTCAAATCTCACGAAAGCCTCTAGAACTTCAGTGTCCCCGTTGACTTCGACCCTTAACTTAACCTTCATGCCGACCCACTCAAGCACCCTTTCAGGGAGATCGAGCCTGCCAGGCCTAGGGTCAAGCTCGAGAGCCTCACCACGCGATAAAGCTTCTGCAAGCCCCGAGTCTAGGAGTTCTGAGAGTAGCCGGGACTCTCCGCTGGCAGCCTTTAGGTAGAGAAACTCTCCCTCTCCCAGAGTTAGGGGCACCTTAATTTCAACGTCTTTATAATCTATGTAGCCAGTGTCTACTACAAGAAGCGCAGGACCTATACTATTCTCACGTGGAGCCTGGGGTAAGGGGTATATCGTTAGTTCCTCGACGTTCAAGGTTAAACTGCCAAATGCTATCTCGACGGGCTCCTCGAACTTAAGGCGGTAGTAGTAGTATGAGTCTCTAGGAGCGGGTGAAGGCTCTACCCATAGGTCCTCTGCTCTCACGTACGCCTTAAGGACTCCTCCCGAAACCTCATCACCCTCACCTAGGGGTTCAACATTTAGCTCGAGGCCTGGAGAATATATGGTTAGCTTGATCTCGCCCTCTAGAACCTCTTTGACAGCGCTGCTTGGCGTGAACACTTCTATCCTCCCAATGCCGTACACATCGACCTTCCCATCCAGCCTTGTGGGGCTTGTAATTATCTCTTCAAGCACTCTTAACTCACGTGTTAACCCGCCCTTCGCAACCTCTAGGACATCCCCAGCAACTCTTCCAAGGTCTCCCTGAAGTGCTGAGAGAGCCGTCCACGCAGCTATTGCGACCGGAGAGGCAGTTACGTGAGACTTTACGTCTAGGCCTACAGGCCCCTTTACGTACTCGTACTCCAAAAGCGTTATCTTTGCATAACCTAGGTTGACAGTCTCGCCGGGCCGTAACGTCACTTCCTCTATGTAGCCCTGGTTATAGGCATAGCTGCCGCTAGCTAAGACGCCTATGAGCGTTAGAATTACTCCCGCGTGAACAAGCCTTACGAGAATCCATCTTGGATTACGCGTTCTTAGTGAAGGTATAGTTGTCAGGGCTAATAGCGTGAGAGAGGCAGTCGCTACTACCAAGCCTGAGGCTACCATTGCGTTAGTTAGAGGGTCTGACTTGGGAGAGTACACTAGCACTCCGGCTAGGGCAAGGCTCGCCGCTGCGCCTGCCAATGCTACTGTAGCGGCGGCGAAGGGGAGGAATACCTTAGCCTCTACGCTACGTGAGGCGAGAGAGCCTGGAAGAGCTATTAAAGCTATGGCTGCCGCTGCTAGTAGCACAGGGTTATAGAATCTTGTTCCAGCGTCGCCGAGAGGCGCTGACACGTTAAACCCGGCTACCGAGGCTATGCTTGGCGCTAGGAGGCTAGAGTATACGTAGATGAAGGAGAAGAATATTGCTAGTCCGCCGAGGGCTATTAGCTTAACGGTGAGCCCCGAACCCTTGCCTATAATCTTGGACGTGGACTTAGCAAGTAACTCGAAGTCCCTTGACGCGAAGAAGTAGATGCCTGCCAGGGTTAGTGGTATGGAGTATGCTAGGAGAACAGCCGCCCCTAGGTCTGGGGCTGCGAAGCTGTGTAGAGGGCTGAAGCCGCTTCTAGTGACGTAGAGCGCTAGGAGTACTGAGCCCCCGGTTAAGCCTGCAACGAGCCTCCTAAGGGGGGCTAGTGGTCCTATGCTATGGGCGAGGGCTGCGGCCCCCAACCACACCATAAGCTGTGAGGTCTCAACGGGATCCCAAGCCCAATAACCGCCCCACCCGAAAGTATCGTAGCTCCAGTAGCCTCCTAGGAGGAGGCCTAGGGATAGGAAGGCCCATCCCAGCAATAGTAGGGGCCTCCATGCCGGGCTCTTAGCCGTCAGTAGGAGGAGGGTCGAAGATAGTATCATAGAGTAGCCTGTAAACGTTGCTAGAGGGTGGGGCACCGCCCAGTAGCTCTTTAAAAGGGGATTTAGCCCCCTCCCTCCTACCCCCTCAGGCATGGTCTCGAAAGCTCCGTTTAACGCTGCAGCCGCTAGTACTGTGAGCATTAGCGATTCTCCAGCTAGCCTGAAGGACCTAGATCCTCCGCCGCCCATCACGAGCGCTATGAGTAGGGCTAGCGAGAGGATCGCCGCGAAGGTATAAAGGCTTGAACCCCCACTAGACCAGCCAGCCGCGATCCTGTAGATGAAGTCTAGGCCGTCGCTTACAGTCCTAGACACCTCTGCTAGCGTATAGTCTCCTAGCATGAAGGCTACAAGGTAGACAGGCCAACCTGCGAGGGCTAGGATAAGGCCCGCCTTAAACAGTCTTTCTCCAGTACCCCAGAAGAGGTCCATTTCCAAGGCTAGGACGAGCGCTGCGGCTGAGGCCAGAGGCAGTATGGTGGCGTAGTGAAGGCCCGCTAGCTCCACCCCCGGACACCTATCCTTTGCGAGCTTAGCCTTCCAGGGCATTTACCCTATAGCATGTACACTATAGTGCTGCTTCACTCCTCTATAGCCATAGATATTATACGCTTATAGCTCGCTAGGCCTAGAGCCGACGCTATTAAGAGTGCCGTGTAGAGTGGGTAAGCTGAGGCTAGGGCTTCTAGGGGCGGCTTAAATCCTAGTAGAGCCTCGCCTGCAGCTCTCACGGCCACAGTCATGGGGAAGTATTGTGCAATCGCAGCTATAGTGTCTGGGAGCTCCTCGAGAGGTATAGCTAGCCCTCCCCCCATCATGGCTAGGAAGCCTGTAAGCCCTGCTATAGCCGAGGCAGTCTCATGCCTCTTTATGGATAAGCTGAGGGGCAGGGCTGCCATGAATATGGTTAAGAGGCCTGAGAGGATTAGTAGCGCTGCCGTCAAGGCGCCTGGGAGGCTAACCCCGCTAAACTCCGCTCCTAGAAGGATCGAGAACACTATGACTGCTGTGGCAGAGGTTATTGAGGCTGTGAGACTATAGCCTGCAAGAAACAGGGAGAGGGTTAAGGCTCCTCCAGGACTTGAGGCTACTAGCTTTAGCGAGCCGTCCCTCCTCATAGTGACGATTTCTACCATACCCCCGTAGAGGGCAATGTAGAGGGCTTGTATCCCCACGATGTTTATAGTATAGAGGGCTAAGGTCCTACCCGGAGCCTCCTCGACTTCTATAGTTTCAAGTGTGAATACATTCTTACCCCCGCCTCTAAGTGATTCCTCGATCACGTCGCCAGCGGCCCATGCAAACCCCTTAAGCTCGGGATAGGAGTATAAGACCTTCACCTCGCCACCGTCTACTACTACTAGAGCCGATATTGAGCCTCTCGCAAGGTCTAATATCCCCTCCTCAACGTCATCATAGATCTTAACCTTGAACCCAGCCTCTACAAGTACATTCTCGAGGCTCCTAGGTCCTACAAGCCCTACTGTGGGGGCACTAGGGCCTGTCAGGAAGACGTACTTAACGAGTGCTATGAGTATCAAGGGGAACCCAAGATACCATAGTAGGACCTCGGGGCTCCTCCTAAGCTGGTAGGTGAAGAGCAGGATGCCCGAGGCTAGGCCGTACAGAGGGCTTCTACGCCTCAAGCTCCTCCCCCGTAACCTCAAAGAACACCTCCCGGAGCCCGGGCCTGACAACCTCTATCCTCTCAATGCTAACACCTGCATCAAAGAGTATGCTCATTAACTCCCTAGCCTCGCCTTCGTCTCTAACACGAAACTCGTAAAACCCCCTACCAGCTCTCCAAGGCCTCAAGTACCCAGGCAAGCTGGAAGTCCATACCCTAACCCTAAGCCCTCTCGCATACCTTTCTATTAGCTCCGATGGCTTACCTAGAACCCTCACCCTACCCCTATGCATTATAGCAACCCTCTCTGCAGCTTCCTCAGCCTCTATGGGATCGTGAGTACTGAATATTACGGTGCGCCCTTTAAGGAGACCCAGCGCATCTTCCCACAGCCTCCTTTTAGCGCCTGGGTCAAGGCCGCTACCCGGCTCATCTAACACCACAACTTCTGGGTCTGGGAGGAGGGCGAGAGCGATGGCCACCCTTCTAGCCTCACCCCCGCTAAGCTTGCCTATCCTAGAACTAGCCTTCCCTTTAAGCCCAAGCTCGGAGAGTATTCTGAGGCCTTCGCTTCTAGCCGCCCAAGGAGGCATTCCTAGAAGGCCTCCCAGCACTTCAAGGGCTTCAATCACAGTAAGCCTTCTAGGCAGCGGGGGTTCCTGGGGAGAGAAGCCTATAAGCCTCCTAGCCCTATCCCATCCTTCCCCCCAAACGTTGAAGCCGCAAACCTTAACACTCCCCTCGCTAGGCCTAGTGACCCCAGCTATAGCCTGGAGTAGTGTCGTCTTGCCACTACCATTAGGCCCCATAAGGGCAAATACCTCCCCATCGCCTACAATCAAGTCCACATCCCTGAGAGCCTCGACCCCCCCAGGATAGGCTTTGGAGAGTTTCTCCACCCTCACCTGGCACCCCAAATTCCTATACCCCTAAGTATGAGAGGAACTAGTGAAAAGTGGAGTTTTAAAAAGGTAGAGGTTGATTGAGAAATTATGAATGCGGATTTCAGCCTAGAAGACCCAGCCTCTCGCCCCAGCCTAGTATCGCGAAGAAGCCCCAGTAGAGCATGGCTAGTATTAGCAGTATAGGTATTATGGGGTGAGGCTTCATAGCCTCCCATATCTCCCTTGGAACGCTCTTAGCCGCCACAGCGTAGATGAAGTAGAGTGTCAGGGGGATCGAGATTATCTGGAATAACAGGTTTATGTTTGCTGGGAGGGCTAGGAGTAGGACTGGCTGTATGCCTGCTAAGCGTATCATAGAGATCCAAATGCTACTCCAGATTACGAAGAGGGTTATCACCACGAAGTACGCAGTCCTGATGTCGTTCCTAAATATACTCCGGAAGGTTGCGCTGGCGACGTAGGCCGAGTCGGCTATCTGCCTTGCAACGCCCTCAGTTAGGCTTAGCTGAGTGCCGAAGAGTAGTATAGCGGCTACTAGGAGGAATAGCACCGACATGAATCCTATTCCGAAAGCCTCAGCCACTATCCGGGACTGCAGCTCTATAACCTCGACTCCCGAAACACCGGCAGTCTCTATACCAAAGTTCTTCTTACCCGAGTAGACGAGAGCCACGAAGAAGACTGCCGTGAGGTAGTTTAGGAGGAAGAATATCACCCAGAACACAGTCCTGACATTACTCCACCAGGCCTTGAGCCTCCTAATGTTCTCCTCGGTAGGCTCTGGCAGGTACCCAACGATCTCAAGCTCCGTAGGCCTACCCCTGAGGTACCCAGGGATCCTACCGATGTAGATTCCCATACCGTAGCCGGCGTCCCTAACCCAGAAGCTATACCACATGTTTGTGGTGCCCCCAGCTCCTATGAAGGCTATAGCCGCTGCTATCTTGAAGTAGCCTACATCCTTGATAGCCTCTCCAGGCCAGCTCGGCACGAATATACCCTTAATTATGTCGGCCCATACATCTAGGCTTGACGCTACGAGGAGGGAGACTATCAGCATGATCCAGATCACTGCCATCTTGAACGTCAGTATGTACTCTACCCACTCCCTCACAACGCCAGCCAAGAAGGCTACAAGCCACACAAGGAAGAACAGGAATATAGCCCACACTACTATGCCAAGGTTCTCAGGGTTAGGAGCGTTGAAAATAGTATAGAGGGCTTGGCCTCCAGAGGCAGCCCAGCCTCCAAAGCCCCAGGCGAAGAAGGTGAATAGCCCCCAGATCACGGCTGCAGAGAAGAGGCCGTGAAGGCGTGCCATCTGTAGTACCCAGTGCTCCCCCGTCCATACAGTCCACCTAGCCATCTCGAGAGTCCACACTGTCTGGAATATCAGCGAGATCAAGGCAGCCCACAGTAGTACTGGGCCTATGTTAGCTGATAGTATAGGCCAAAATATCAGCTCCCCGCTGCCGATGGAGAGGCCTAGCGTTATGATTGCTGGTCCTATAATCAGCTTGCTCAAGGGAACGGGCGGAGGCGCCTCTGGTTTGAAGCCTATGGGTAGCCTCCCCACCATTATGGTCTTAGGTTCTGAGCCCCCTGAGGACATTGCTCCGGAGCACCCCTCAAATCATTAACAGAAGTGAAAAAAGACGTCTATTTAAAGTTTAAATTTACACGTGTAAAAGTTAGGGGGAGGGATTATAGTGCTGAAGGACCTTATACAAATGATGCTTCGGAGGAGAGGTAAAAAGGAAGTAGTACCTATTAAACAGCTCGAAATTAACAGTCTCTGCTTTGACGGGGAAGCAAGAATCTCTTATAGCTTCCACGTCGAGCTGCAAAGCCCTGTAAAGCTCTTAGCCTTCAATAAGGCCTTGAACCCAAGCCTTGAAGGCAAAGGATGGCAGATTAAGAGTAGAGTTGAAAGGGGGCTTGGCTGGGCTACCCTTAGAATAGCATATTCTAGAGGGGAATTCGCCGAGGCTAAGGGTCGCGTTGAGGGCGGCGTCGAGGATTTTACCCTGAGCGCCTATGGAGTTAGGAGTGGTAGAGCGCTGCTGAAGGACGAGACGATCTGGCATCCAATACCGGCGGAGGACCTAGTAGCCTGGGGGTTTAGAGGGAGACTCGAGAAATACAGGATATCGGCGGCTAAGAGCCCAGGCTGTAGGGGGAGACTCGCTGCGCCCGGCTATGAAGCTGATGAGGGGGTGTTTGAGGGTGAAGCCCTCCACAGGTCCCCGGGCCTCTCAGCCATTATAGCCTCTTATAGGGTTTCTCGAACCGAGTCCTTCGAGGTCTACTCAAGAAAGGGGTACTCTAGGAGCGAGGTCGAGGGGATTAGGGATCTGCTAGCCGAGGCCGTAACCCTCCTCTCCTCAAAGGGAATACCAGCTCCTACCCACTCGAGGGCTGTGGAACTGTGGCCTGAGACAGACCCCTTCGCCCAGGATAATATGGTTGCCCTGAGGCCTGAGGTCCTACGTGGAGCATCGAGAGGTGAGGGCCCAGCCCTCTACGAGGTATACACTCTACTAGGAGCCCAAGCCTCGATGGCTGCAGCGCCAGAAAGCCTTTCCGACTACTGGGTGTACGAGAGCCTCCCCGAAGCTCTAGGGATGGCATTGAGTGTGAGTGTGGGTGGGGAAGCCTTGAGGGCCGCTGAGAAGAGGGCGAGACAGCTAGCCCGGTGCGTTGAGGAGTACTCGAGGAAAGGGAGGCTCCCGCTACTTGGCTCAGGGCTCCCCAGAGGCAGGGTTGCAAGGGCGGCTGTAAGGTGTGGGGCTCCACTGGCGTTCTGGATCCTGGCTTCAAGGGAAGGTGTTGACGCTCTATGGAGGCTTGTAAAATGTACTGTCTCAGATGGTGTCTATAGTGAAGCGAAGATTGCGAGGTGTGCTGGCGAGGTTAATGCTAGGTTCGCGGAGGAGGTCCTGAGGGAGGGGAGGCTCCTAGAGTGGCTATCCTAGCCTATCTAGACTACTTTGCCAGGGTTTAGTATGCCCTTGGGGTCGAATACCTTCTTAATCCCCCTCATAAGCTCTAGAGCCTTGAGCGATCCATGCCTCCTAAGCTCCATCTCAAGCGCCCTCTTCTTTAGCGTCCCTATGCCATGCTCAGCGCTAACCGTGCCTCCAAGGTCTATAGCCAGTTCCATGACCTTATAATACCACTCCAGCGCCCTCTTCTTAGCCTCCTCATCGTCGGCTGGGTAGCTTATTGTGGGGTGAAGGTTCCCATCTCCTATATGGCCTCCAAGCACCATCTTGAAGCCATACTCCCTCTCAAGCTCTTTCAAGGCCTTAACAGCCTCAAGGAGCTTGGAAGGGGGTACTGCGATATCCTCCATGAGCATCATAGCCCTCCTACCCTTAAGCTCCCTTTGGGTAAGTATAGCCTGGGTAGCGAAGAGGCTCCTCCTAATCTCTAGAAGCTTCTTGTCCTCGGCCTCAGCCATACTCCTCGCCGTATAAATGCTCCGGGCTCTAGCCCTCCTAGCGATCTCAACAAGCTCTCCCAAGACCCTCTCCGAAGCCTCCTTGTTAACTGGAACCCCCATGAGTAGCATGTGGCCGTCAGGCTTGATCTCGGCCCCTAGGGTCTCCGCCGCGAGCCTCGCTGAATCCTCGTCCATAAACTCCATTAGGAGGGTATCCATAGCCCTCTTCTTAACCTCAATTACAGCCTCCACCAGGTCCTCCAGCGTCGGGAAGAAAGCTAAGAGAACCACCACGTTCTCAGGAAGGGGAGTTATTTTGAGTATGGCCTCGGCCACAAAGGCTAGGGTACCCTCACTCCCCACTATGAGCCTTACCAGGTCATAGCCCTGCCGGCACTTTAGGGTCCTACAGCCGAGCCTAAGCACGCTACCCTCAGAGTCCGCAAGTACTACTGTAAGCCCTAGGACCCAGTCCCTCATAGTACCGTAGCGGGCGCCTCTCATACCCCCAGCTCCAGTATTCACAGCGCCGCCTACAGTAGCCACCTTCACGCTCCCAGGGTCTATGGGGAACATGTAGCCGTGCCTGGCAAGCTCGACGTTAAGGTCCCATAGCCTAACGCCGGGTTCTACCACTACGATCGAGTCCACCACGCTAACCTCTTTAATCTTCTTCATTCTCTCCGTTGAGACCACTATACCCGGCCTCTCAGGATAAGCCCCTCCTACAAGGTCTGTCGTCGACCCCTGAGGATAGATATAAACCTCCTTATGGTAAGCCCAGCGTAGGACCTTTGAGGCATCCTCCACGCTCTCGGGAAAAACTACGGCTTTAACATGGCCTTCAAGACCGCTAGGCTCCCTCGCGTAAAGCCTGATCACGTGCTGGTCCGACACTACCTTCTCGGGCCCCAGAATTTGTGTTAGTTCCCTGACTACATCGCTAGACAAGACGTATACACCCTCTACTAGGCCCACAGTAATGTTGGAGATCGGGATCCACTTTAACCCTTAATAACTAGGCTCAACATAACCTATGGTGAGACTCTGGGCTAGAGTCTTATAATTGTGAGACGTATTAAGGTAGCACTAGTTTAAAAAGTGCGTAGGTAGCCCGGCAACGCTGTATTATTATTAACCCTGCTTCCCCCTCTTCTCCATCTCATTTAAGCATGATCCCATGTTCTTAGCTAAGGCTAGGAGGAGCCCCAGACCCTTTTGAACGTCCTTATCACCTAGCATCCTGAGGGCGCCTAGCATTCCAACCCTAGGAGCCTTGGCGGGGTCTGTCTGGCTAAGCCCCTTAAACGCGCAGTATATAGTCTTCTCAGCGTTCATCCGTGCATCCACGAACTCTCCTACATCAAGCTTGCCCAACCCTCCCCCTAGGGCTTGGAGGAGGGCTAGCTGCCTGAAGAGGGTGTAGTCGCTAGTTACTAGTTCTATAAGCTTGAAGCTTGTCTCCATTCTCAGCTATAGCCTTCAGCCACCCCAGTATTCCGCTCTTTTTAAGCATCACCGCGACCTCAACGAGCTCCGCCAAGGCCTCAGCCTCCACCTCGCTCATAGGCCTAGCCACCACCCATCACCCCCCCATTCACCTTAGACTGTCTAGCCAGCTTTTGTAGAAGCCCACCTTGAAGAGCCTGGCTAGGCTGCTTATAGGGCCTACGTAGCACCTGTCGGCCCATTCGTACTTGCCTGTCTCAGGGTTATAGCGGATCTCGCAGTGGCCCATAAACCCCTTGTCCTTCACGTAGCCAGCGCAGGTTGCCGTAGGTATGGTGTACCTTGGATAGAAGCCTATGATGTCTGCAAGGAGGTTATTGCTTGCCACCAGGCTTGCATTGTGGACGAAAACCCCTGCAAGGCTTATCCCTGCTGGTACCATGCTATGCTCTCCAACCATGTACACGTTATCGTACTCAGGGTGCCTGAATGTTGGCGGCTTAGCAGGCGCGAACCTTTCATCTTGCTTCCAAGTGAAGCCCTCGCTCTTCTTGAGGGGGTCTGGCAGGCCTGGTGGGGGCACCTTTATGAGGAGGTCGTACTTTTCCTCCACATTAGTAGTCCTTACTATCCTCCTTGTGCCATCTATTTCCTGGGTGCCCTTATGAACTACATACTCGACTCCCAACTCCTCGAAGGCGTCAAACCACATCTTATGTATGTCTTTGCCTAGAGGCGTGACCGGCTTAGGATCTGGGGTTAGCACGGTCACCTCAGCTTTTATCCCGGCGTTTCTAAAGCTTACGGCGAGTACTGTGGCGGCCTCGTAGGGATAAATTCCGCATCGATAGGGCGTTTCCGGGATGAATATGACTACTTTCCCTCCCTTGAACCTTCTAAGAGCATCCCTAAGCTTTATCGCTCCTTCAAGATCATAGTTGTGGTAGCCAGCCTTAGCTAGGCCTGGATACTTACCCCACTCATAAGTAGTACCTAGGGCGACTACCAGGTAGTCATACTCTATTTTCCTCCCGCTGCCAGTTACTACTGTGTGATTAGCCGCATCAATATAGTTTACCGGGTCGACCAGTACGTTGACTCCAAAATACCTGCTTAGGTTCTCTATGGGAGCATAAGTTTCCTCGGGCGACGCCTCACCCATAGCGACGTCGAAGAAGAGCGGTGGCATGTAATGACGTCTCTCCTTAGTTACTAGCGTTACCTCAAGGTTCACACTATGCTTTCGGGCTTCCTCGGAGATCATCTTAGCAGACGCTACGCCGCCCACACCTCCACCAAGGATCACCACTTTTCTTGGGGTCATTGCTAGCCACCACCCAATGCTCACATTTTTAACTATACAAACGCTTTTTTAAGCATTCAAAGAAGTTGGTCATAGAATACAGTTTATTAGCAGACTCTCCACATGTAACAATACATTACAATATTATTAATGCTTCCTATGCTTTAAAGTAACGCTGGAGGAAAGCCCAAAAGATTGGATGAGATGCTAATGCCCTGAAATTCTCATTCTAGGACTTAAATCCCTCATCTATAGCGTTGACTACGCTACCCACATCCACCTTAAATCCTGCTTCTTGAAGAGACCTTGCGAGGGACGTGAAGGCCAACAACAAGTAGTTCCTTGAGGCTTGGACCCCCATGTGGCCTACTCTAAGCACTTTGCCCTCAAGCTTCCCCCAGCTCCCGGCTATCATGACTCCATATTTCTCCCATACCCTTCTCCTAAGCTCAGCCTCACTTACCCCCTCCGGGACTAGGAACGCTGTCACAGTGGGTGATGAGTCCTCAAGGGTCTTTGGGTAGGGCTCTAAGCCCAGGGCTTCAAGCGCCTTCCAGGAAGCTCTTCTAGCCGCTTCATGCCTTGCATAGACGTTCTCGAGGCCCTCCTCGAATAGCATGTTTAGGCTCTCATCGAGCGCCCTTACCAGGGGGTCTGAGTGAGTGTAGGGGAAGACTCCCTCCTCCAGCACGTTCCTCCACAGCTTTATGTCTAGATAGAACCCCTTATAGTTGACCCTCTCAGCTCTCTCCCACGCGCCGGGGCTTATCGTTAATATCGTGAGCCCCGAAGGCATGTTTAGGACCTTCTGGGACCCCCCTATCAGCACGTCGACACCCCAGCCATCAACGTCTACTGGCACCCCTCCTACGCTGGATACAGCATCCACTATAGTCAGTACGCCCCTCTCTCTCGCAACCTTAGCCACCTCTCTTAGGGGGTTTAATATGGCTGAAGGGGTGTCGCAGTGAACTAGGGTTAGGACCTCCACCTCGGGATTCCTCTCCAGAGCCCTCTCAACATCCCCCGGGTCGATAGATTTCCTCCAGTCAGACTCGAGCACTACAGGCTCCCCACCATACATCCTAACCAGGTCCGCGAAGCCCTCTCCGAAAACCCCGTTAGCCACAACCAGGACCTTATCGCCCCTCCTTACCAGGTTAGCGATGGAAGCCTCAAGTCCAAGCATAGCCTCCCCAAGCATCACTAACACACTACTCCTCGAGGCCCCCAAAAGCTTCGACAGCTTGGAGACAACGCCCCTATAAAGGTCCATGAAGCCGGGGTCTAAGTCGGGATTAGTAGTCCTCCTAGCCATAGCAAGCCTAATCCTCTCAGGAACCTCTGTAGGCCCGGGAGTCATTATGAGAGTATCAGTATAGAGCCTCAAGCCCCAGCCACCACTAGAGGCTTGGTGGGCTCTGGATAGCTATTACTCCTCACACGTCACTCCGTTATAGGCGCTTGAGCCACCTCCTTAAGCCACACCCCGAAAGCCCTATCACTACCACCAATATGACCCTGAAGCCACTGGGCTAGGTACCTAAGCACGTCTAGGGTGAGCTCCGCCTCTCCCTGCATGAACTTCTCCCTAAACTCCAAGGCCTTCAGGGTGAACTGCCTGTGCTCCCTCCTATGCCTCTCAGCCCTATCTTCGGGATAGTGGAACCTGTCGAACAGTACCTCTTCACTCCTAAAATGGAACTTAGTATACTCTACCATCCTATCAACAACCTCCTCCAAAGCCCTCCGGCCTTGCCCACCGACAAGCCCTAGGTATGCCATGTTGAGCACCGCAACCAGGTACTGGTGCTGCCTGTCAATACCCCTCACGAACACGCTGAACCTGCTGGGGTCCCACTCGAAGGCCCTCCTCTTCAACCTTACAGCGTCAACCCTCACCTCCCCTCTAGCGTTCTCTATGAAGTCTAGCGCCGCCTTCCCATAGTACTCGCCCAGCTTCGTCATCACCTGGGCCCCAGTGATCATATTATTGTAGACTAGTAGCTTCCCCAGCCAGCCCTCCTCACCCTCCACGACAAGGAGCCAAGGGCCCTTGAGGGGCTCTGGCGAAGCAGTTAGCAGTAAGATCGTTTGTCCCTTGAGCCCGTAGAGCCTAGTGGAGTACCTTACCCGAGACTCAGTGTTAAGTATGAAGAACGCTACAGCCTCCTCGGTGTCGAGGAACCTGCTGGTGGACTCGATGTGCTCGCTAACCTTCCCCAGGAACACTTCAGCCTGAGGCACAGGATCCCTAACCTCGGGTATCTCGTCTACCCCGACCTCAACGATATACTTAACCTCGGGGTCCCTAAGGATGAGCCACCGGCGTAGCCTCCTTAAAACCACAGGCGCCCCCACATAAACTTTATTTTCAATCTCAAACATATATTCTATAATTAACGTTAACTCCATAACCAAAACCCGCCAACAACAATAGACCCCCATAACACAAGTTTAATAATGTCGCAACGAGGCATTAATTAAAATCGTTGTCCTATAACTAAATTCTATATATTAAGCTTCCAGGGAGAGGGATCCGCTAAAATGGTCTATCCTACTAGCCGTTAGAGCATAGACATTATTAATAGGTGGACCATTTGTCTGTATTAATTGGAGTTTAGTGGTTAGAGGTGGCCTGTTTTTGAGCGTTCTTCTCGTCGCCCCTATTGGCGCTCCTTTTAGGTGGCAAGAAGTTGAGTATAGTGCCCCTTGGGCTAAAGTTGACATTAAGTCTAGGACAAGTATTAGACTAGTATACGAGCTACTCTCTAATAAGGGTATTAAACCGCGTGTCGTTGTATTTGCACTTGACACCCTCTCTGCTCATACAAGGGTTACTCGAGGGGAGCCTGTTGAGGGTGCTAAGTGTCTTCCAGACCCTCTGGAGAACCTAGACGAAGATCAGCTAGAGCCTGCTAAGTATCATGAATTTATGTATTCCGTGGGGATGTGCATTAGCTACTGGTTCTCCCGTTTCGAGAGTATAAACGTTGATGCAGTGATACTCCCTGGCTTCGGCGAACACAGGTACATTACCATATCGGGGGAGGCTAGACGTGCATACTGGAGGCTCTCCAGGGACTTAGAGAAGAGGGGTGTCGAGCCTATGGAGTACCTTATGGCCTTCCAGGCCCTCCACTTAATCAAGCTTATGCAAGAACACTTTTCGGGCGGTAAGGCTGAGCTACATGTTGACTTGACTCATGGAATCAATTACGTTGGCTATTCCCTCTACAGGGCTGCTCTCTTCGCCTCTCGAGTATATTCTGCAGCGAGCAGAGCAGAGGTTGAAGTTACCATATATAATAGTGAGCCTTACGTGGCAGGCGTTGAAAAACTTAACGTGTGGATAGTCCGCCGGGAGAGGATCAGGCCTAAGGCCGCTGCGTCGAGGCTAGTATACGCTTCATTAGCCGAAAGAAGCCGTGAAGGACCTTATGAGAAGCTGAGGGTAGACGATGTTATAGTAGAGAGTAGAGAGATATCTGGGAGAGTTAAAAGGGAGGTTAACAGGCGCTTGGGAAAGCTGAGGATCTTAAACTATTCAGGGTGGCCTGCCGCTGCAGCAGTACTCATAGGAGCCCCTCTACTCCTAGCCCAGGCTTGGTTGTTTGCCAAGGAAGGCGGGTTGAGCAGCGAGGAGCTTAAGGGCTACCCCTCCATGCTACTCGACGCACTGCCGTTAGTGAAAGTCCGAAAGGGTCTGGATGGCGAGTCTAAGGTTGAGATCGAGCATGTTGCAGCTTTGAGCTATGGACACTTGAAGAAGCTTGCAGCGCTAGCAGCCCTTACTCTCTACTCGCGCCACGCACTCATGTTTAAAGGAGTAAAAGTCGCCACGAGAGCTTCAAGGCTGCCTTGTAGTCGGAAGGAGAAGAGGGTTGTTGTGGCTAGCCTAAAGGCTCTAGAGGATATATCAAAAGGGATGCTTGCAGGCCCTTCAAAAGCCATCGTGGAGAACGAGATCGCAAATTTCATACGAGCTATTAAGGATGAGAGGGTTGCGAGGGATTACATGCTTTCCGCAGAGGCTCATAAAGTATGCAGTAGAGCCGAGGACTTACATGCCAAGCGTGAAAGCCTAGACGGCGGGATTGACCGAAGAGTTTTCGCTGCCCATGCGGGCCTCACGGCGAGGGCTATAACGGTCGAGTCAGAATGCAGCACCGACCCCAAAACATCACTTAAAATCTATTATGACCCCTGCCTACTAGATAGAGTACGAGAAGCCGCTCAAAACCTAATGAAGGATACTGCAGAATCTATCTTCGTGGAGGAACCTTAGGACCTGCAGGGGTACCCTCTCCCTTTTACCCTGTGGAGCGCTCATTCTAGGGGCGGGTTTCGGGTGCTGGAGTCTCTTCGGGGGCGCGACGTTATCTCTATCCTAGACTTTACTCGCGGAGAGCTTGAGGGTCTCTTCGAGGCGGCTGACAGTGCTTGGAAGCTCATCGAATATAGACCCCTCCGGGGCCGGCTAGTAGCGTTGGCTTTCTTCGAGCCCTCTACGAGGACTAGGATGAGCTTTGAGTCCGCTGTGAAGAGGCTTGGGGGGGATACGCTGGTTGTGACGGGTGAGGAGGCTATTAGCGTTGCTAAGGGGGAGAACCTCGCTGACACTATTAGGATGCTTGACGCCTACTCTGACGCCATAGTCATTAGGCATAGGTTTGAGGGGGCCGCGCTCTACGCCGCCGAGATCGCCGAGGCCCCCGTCATTAATGGCGGCGATGGAAGGCAGCACCACCCCACACAGGCTATGATAGACCTCTACACTATAACTAAGCTGTTTGGGGGAGTGGATGGGCTCACGATAGGAGTGCTGGGGGACCTGCGCTATGGTAGGGCTGCCTCGAGCTTCCTTTTAGGCCTCACCCTCTTCAAGCCCAAGATGGTGTACCTGATAAGCCCCCCGCAGCTCAGGCCCAGGGAGGAGGTCCTGGAGGAGCTTTCGGTCCGGGGCCTCAGGTTCAAGGAGGCCGGCCTAATGGAAGTGCTGGCCGAGCTCGACGTGCTATATGTGACTAGGATACAGAGGGAGAGGTTCCCCGACCCCAGTGAGTACGAGAGGGTACGGGGTAGCTACAGGGTGACCCTCGATATGCTAGAAGGCCGTGCTAAGAAAGGGCTGAAGGTCCTACACCCCCTACCCAAGGTGGACGAGATAGACCCTAGGGTTGACGAAAGCCCCTTCCAAGCATACTTCATCCAGGCGAGGCTCGGGGTGCCTCTGAGAATGGCGCTTCTAGCTGGAGTACTAGGGGGTGATGGAGTGTGGAGTTGAGCGAGGCCTGCGGGGAGGGGCTCCTTGTAAGGAAGATCGTTGAGGGGACTGTAGTAGACCATATACCCCCGGGTAAGGCTATAGCGGTGCTTAAGGTCCTACGCCTATGGCCTCCCAAGCCCGACGGCTACAGGGTTGCTGTGGTCTTCAACGCTGAGAGTAGGAAGATGGGTAGGAAAGACATAGTGAAGGTTGAAGGCCACCACATATCCCGGGAAGAGGCTGCTGCGCTAGCCCTAGTAGCCCCCTCCTCTACCGTGAACATAATCAGGGGGGGAGTAGTCGCTGAGAAGTGGAAGGTGAAGCCGCCCGAGGTTGCTGAGGGTTTGCTGAGATGCCCTAACCCCACGTGCATTACCAGGAAGGAGAGAGAGCCAGTAAAGCCTAGAATGCGCCTAGTCTCTAAGGAGCCGCTCAAGTACCGTTGCGTCTACTGTGGCTCCACAATAGGGCAAGATGAAATCGAGGGTTACATTCTAGTCTAGCACTCCTAAGGCTCTACCAGCTCTAAGGGTTTCCTCTAGCACCGCCTCTACCATAGCTTTGAATAACCTCTCTCCCAGCTCCCTGTCGGACTCCCATAAGCCAGGGTATATGCTACCAGTCTCAGAGCACTCTGAGGTCCTGCGGAGGGGGTAGAGTGGGTGGCATAGCCTGCCCTCACCCTTATACTCTCCCCCTTGAAGGTAGGCTACCAGGCTAGCCTCCCCTCTACCAGCGTGGACCTCGTCTTCGAGCAGCTCTTCAACGGCTCTCCAGGGCCATAAAGCCAGGGCTTTCAGCCTCCGCGTGTAGTTCCACCTTGCTACGCAGGCTTCCAGAGCGGCCCTATTACCGCCATGACCATTGACTATTACTGCAAGCTTAACCCCGTGCTTCTCAAGGCTCTCCAGGACCTCCGTGATGACCCTGCAATAAGTTTCTGGGCTTAGAGTGACTGTTAGGGGGAAGTCCATGTGCTCGTGGCTCACTCCATATGCTAGAGGGGGTAGTAAGACTGCGTCTAGCTTCCTTGCTAGCTCCTCCGCAACCCTACATGCTATGAGCGTGTCAGTGTAGAGGGGTAGGCTCGGCCCGTGCTGCTCCCAGCTACCCGACGGTATCACCACGACTTTGACATTTTCGAGGCTTTGCCAGGGCCTGCTGTCTCCTAGGCTACAAGACAATACAAGTCACCCGAGGAAAGAACGTAGGGAAAGAATAGCCTTAAGGTTGGAATAGTTAGAAGACGATGCATGTGCTTAACGGTAAACTGCCATCACAGTCTTCTTAGCCCTCCTACCCCACTTGAGACTATTACCCTTAAGGATTTCAGGCCGGTCTGTGACTACTGAGTCGACACCCATCTCCTTCAGCTTGAGGTAGATGCTCCTATCATTGACGGTCCAAACCATCACCTCGAACCCAGCCTTCTTCAAGGCTTCAACGACTTCTGACTGGAGTGCAAGGTCGACTCTGAGACTAGCCCCTACAGCTTTTACGGGCTTCAATACCGCCTGGGGGTCTGCAGGGATTATAGTTAGTGTTGGATAGACCCGCGCCCTACCACACCTACCTGCAATCTCGGCGAGCAGCCTATGATTTTCACCCGTGAACTCTAAAGTTCCATGCCAGCTCTTCTCAACAACATCTAAAAGCATGTCAGGATCAACATAGCTCTTAAGGTCTAATAACACTCTCTTAAACCCCATAGACCAGAGCTCCTCAAGCCATTCCCCAAGGCTCCTAGGCTTTAGTAGCGGATCTCCGTAGAAGAGTACGTAGTCTATGAGCCCCAGGACCTTCTCAGCCCTACTAGGCTTCTCTGTGGGAGGCCTACCATGAAGAGCTACAAGCCTACCACCACTAACCCTCACGTCAACTTCGACAGCGTCGAGACCGGCTCTCCTATAGGCGAGGGCCACCCTACGGAGGTGAGCCCTGTGCCCGTAGAGCCTAGGCTCTCCAGAGCCCTCAGAGTATTCCACGGGAATAGGCACCCGCTAACGGGTTAAACTTAAAAAGGGTTCTTACAGTGACGCCCCATCCCGTTTAGAAAAAGGATGTTTAACACACGTTATTAGTCTCGAATAAGGTTTAAATACCCCTATCAAGGAGAGAATTGAAAGTTATTTATGTGCTAGAGGCTATTTAGACAGTAGCAACTTCATGTATTTAAAGTCTGCTGGGGAGTATTGACATTCACAATTAATTTTCTTGTCACGCCCACCCGGTCTCCGGGCAAAACAGGATGGGCCTCAATACTATTTTAGGCATAGTACTTGTGGGGGGAGAGTCTAGGCGTTTCGGCGAGCCCAAGCCTCTCTACGCAGTTGAAGGAGTACCTATGGGCCTAAGGGTCGCTAAAGCCCTTAAGGGAGGAGGTGTATCCCGTGTAGTCTTCGCCGCCCCTCTCGAAAGGCTTCATATAGCCGAAAGTCTTGCATCCAGATGTGGAGTCTGCGGCGTGCTGCTAGACCCCCCATTACCTTGTCCCGGACCTCTTAGAGCCCTTTCAGCCATCCACTCGCTAGCCGGGTATGAGCATGTAGTGGTAGCTCCAGGGGATGCACCCTGGCTTGACGCAGCCTCGGTGGAATCTCTAATAAGAGAGTCGTTTGAGAGGCGCCTGCTCGTGACGCCCCTATACGGAGATGGCAGCGTGAACCCCCTAATCACTGCGGCCCCGAGAGGGTCATTCGCGCTTGTAGTTCATACCTGCATTAATAGGCCCTGGGGATGGAGAGCCACAGACGCCCTGAGAGCATCCTACCCAGGTTTCGCTGCAGTCGGCGTCAACCTTCTCGGCGACCCGCTGACTTTCTATAGCGTGAATACTAGGAGAGAGCTGAAGGAGCCTAGGCCTCCCCCAGGGCATAAAGGTGCTACGGAGGTCCTTGGAGTCCAAGGGGTCTTCCTGGAAGCCTTGAATAGCTGGGCCTCAGGGAGGTTATTATGGGCTCTAGAGTGTTTTAGGGTCGAGCTAAAAGTCTATAAGGCTCACAGGATATCCTTGCTCGAGAGGCACGTGAACTTTGATATAGAGGCGCTTGTACCCTTACATGACACATAGCTAGGCTGTAGCTTGAACTTGACTGTAGCTGGCATGGCATCCCTTTAGTATTGCATTCACCTCAAGCACGGGTACTTCATAGAGCTTCTCAAAGCCTCCAGATCCCGGCTCTCCAAGTACTATTTTAACGCTGGGCTTGAAGATGCCGTCTACGACTACAGTCTGTTCAAAGATAGGGTTGGAGCCGTACCTCGCTATAAAGGCCTCTGCAGGGTAGAGTGCTGCAATTGTGAAGCCGTCATTGCCTCTTAGCAGGAAGACTACATAGGACCTACCCGACTCAGGGTTACGGGCTATGGCGTAGTAGCCCCTCGCATCAACCTCAAAAACCTCCCCATCATAGTACATTATCATGTCTCCACTACCCAAGTTCACGATTTCGCCGGATACTGTGACTCTAGTAGCTGCTTCAAGGCCTGCAAGGCTAGAGACGTCGTTATACCTTGAAGCTGCTAGAGCCGCTACCCCTATAAGCCCTATAACTGCTGCTAGTGATAATGCTAGGAGTAGGGTCCTCAAGCCCTACTACCCCTCCTTATCCCGTAGGCGAGCGACAGGCTAATAATGATTGTATGGGCTAGGTAGGAGAATGGGGTGCTCCAGTGGTATAACACCTTCAAGCTTCCATTCTCAACCCGGACTATGTGGCTCACTATACTACTCCCTCCCTCGGGTGTGAGTGGCGGGTTAATCGGGTTCTCAACGGGCTCGTTGAAAACGATCTTATCCCCTGAAGCCAGGGTTATTGAGACTATCCTCCCCCCGCTGTCGACCTCCGCTGTTAAGACCCTCTCACCCCCGCCCACGCTCCCCCAGAACAAGGCTATGGCGGCGGTGATCGATATTGCTAGGTAGAGTAGCGGTATCCCAGTGCTTAGCCTCAGTGATCCGCGAGCTGCAGCTATAGCTATTGTAAGGGTTAGGGCGGCTACTATAACAATCCTAACTATTAATAGCACCCCTCCCGCCCCGCCCTGAGTGAACTCGGCTACCGCCTCGGTTGTGGGGTGTAGGCTCTCTAGCACTCTCGATGATAGATAGCTTATAGGTACCATCGAGAATGCTGCGAGGGCGTATGCAGCCGCGACCCTACTCCTCCTATCAGGGTCTGCTATGCTCCTTTTCAGGGGAAAGTAGGCTGCGTAGGCTATTGCTAGGAGTAGCACTGCAGTCTGCTTCGGATCCCAGTTCCAGGGAGCGCCCCAGGACTCGCTTGCCCATGCAATGCCCGTTGCAAGGGTAGCTGCTGCATATATTATTCCGATCGCTATGAAGGTGTCAGTATAAGCTAGGTACCCTCCCCCCCTCAAGATGTATAGGAGGGCTGAGGCTGCCGCTCCAGCAAAGAGAATGTAGGTTGAGAGTGCTATGGGGACGTGGATGTAGATATTCTTATAAGCCATCGGCGTGCCCAGGGTGACGGTTATGGGGAAAGGGCCCTCCAGGACCGAGTAGGCTAATGTAGCTAAGTCAAAGGCTAACAACGCCACCACTATGAGAGGGGTAAGATGCCACCTCAAAGCCTACCCCAAACCTATAGCGCAATGACGGCGCCTATTACCTTTGAGAAGAGGGTGGTGGTACATCTATGATCCTCTACTTACCGAAATTAGGACTCGAGGAGCCCAGCCACTCCGGCGGGTGTTGACGTGTTGGGCGGGAGTGTTGTGAGGCTTGACCTCAACGAGTCACCATTTCCACCTCCCCCTGAAGTTGTGGAGGCTGCTAAGCAGGCCTTACAGGACGTTAATAGATATCCTGGAAAGGAGCTTGTAAGACTTCTCGAGGAGGAATTAGCAAGCTACGCTGGAGTCCCCAGAGAGCGGGTGGTTGTAGGGTGCGGTGGTGACAGCCTCCTAGCGTTGCTAGCTCTCATCACCTCTCCCATTAAGGAGAGGAGGTCTGTTTACCCTGAATACAGCTTTACTATGTACGAGGCTCTAGCCGAAGAAGCGGGATTCAATGTGAAGCGTGTACCTATGAGGCCTTCAGGCGACTGGTGGGTTCTAGATGAAGACGCTCTCTTCAGCCTGGCTAGAGATGCTAGCATAATCTTCATTGATTTACCCAATAACCCTACGGGTAGCCTGCTAATCTCCCCTAGGAGGGTCGCTGAGCTAGCTGAAGAGGCTCGAGGTCTCGTTATAGCAGATGAGGCCTACTACGAGTTCTCCGGGGTAACGGTTGCTAGCCTAGCAGAATCCTATGACAACCTAGTCGTGGTGAGGACCCTAAGCAAGGCGTTCTCAATGGCAGGGTTGAGAGTGGGATATACTATAGCCCCGAAGGAAGTAGCTTCCAAGCTTAGAAGGCTAACGCCTTTCCCAACATCGAAGCCAGGCATTGCAGCCGCCCTAGAAGCTCTCCGGAGGCTAGACTACGTATCGAGGGTCGTAGCCCATGTAAGAAGGTGGAGGGAAGTCCTCCGGGAGAGGCTAAACTCTATGGGCGCTAAGGCCTATAATAGCCATGCTAACTTCATACTAGTCGATTTTAAGGTGGCCAATGCCACTGAGAAGCTAGCCAAAAAGGGTATAATAGTCAGGAAGACAATGCTCGGAGACAACTATGCCAGGGTGACTGTAGGCTCCGAAAGCGATAACGAGGCGTTCCTAGAAGCTGCCAGGGAGGTCCTAGGGTGAGGTCAGGCCCGGTGGAGGATCCCCATAGCCCCTCCGCCGGGGCTCGGGGACGTGCAAACTACATCATCCCTTAACTGTTAACCTGGCTTTCCAGCTTCTAAATTAGCTTCCTAGCCAGCCTCGTATAGTAGCGATGCTGTATGAAGCCCATTATAGCGGCTCTCGCCGTCACGTCAAGTGCCATTGCAAGCCACGCTGCTATGGCGCAGGCCCCTTCCGGCGCCATCCTCACTAGGAGTAGGGCTGGGAGTACCCTGAAGGTGTAGAGGCCCAGCGTGTTTACTATGGTGGGGGTTCTTGTGTCGCCTGCCGACCTTATTATCTGGCTTGAAGACATTGCTACTGCTAGCATAGGCTCTGTCAAGCCAGCTATGACAAGGTATACTGTTGCTAGGCCCGCCACGCCAGCCTCTTCCGTGAAGAAGCGTGGTATCACGGGTGAAAGGATTGCAAGTAGCAGGCCTATAACTGCTCCCGAGGCCGTAGAGAATTTGAGTAGCTCCCATGCTAACGTCTTGGACTCGGAGATCCTCCCAGCCCCCACCTCCCAGGATACCAGGGCTCCCGCCGCCGTTGCTATAGAGAAAAGCGGCATGAAGGCTATGGACTCGACTCTCACGCCTATCGTGTGAGCCGCTAGAGCCTCTTCCCCGCAGTAGGCTACAGCGCCGAGATAAAGGAGATTTCCGCTCACGAATACGAGCCTCTCAACCATACTAGGAAATCCGACTCTAGCTGCCTTGAAAGCGAGACTCCCTGGTAGCTGGGGGAAGGGGGCTCCGGGAAGGGCTAGAGCGTAGTAGGTGAGGGCTAGGAGTGAGACTCCGCCTGCAACGACGCTGGCGTAAGCGGCTCCCTTAATCCCCATCGCCGGCAAGGGTCCATAGCCGAAGATAAGTATTGGGTCGAGGACCGCGTTGACTACAGAGCCAGCCAGTACTGAGACCATTATAGGCCTTGTCATCCCGAAGCTTCTGAGACCCGCAT
>WAKF01000072.1 GCA_015523465.1 Aeropyrum sp. | reverse complement strand
GCTAGGATCGCACTAGAGAGCTAGAGAGCCTAGAGCGGGACATAGCGGCACCCTAGATGACTGAAGAGCTCCTGGCAGGGTTAGGCCTGGCAACAGGCAAAGGGTCATTAAGGCCTGAGGGCGGGGCTAGCCTAGTAGGAGCCTTATCAGCACCACGCCTATGAAGGCGATCAAGGCCATGGCTAGTAGTGTTAGGGCGTCTAGCCTCGCCTCGGCTGGGTCCCGCTTCAACACCTCACCCCACTCCCTATCAATTGTGCGGCTCAGCGTATAAGCCCTGAGGGCAGCCATCGCCGCCAGCAGGGCTGAGAGCCCGGCCACGGCGTAAGCCCTTGGGCTATCTTCAAGGAGAGCCCCGCTCCCGAGCACCGCCAGGACTAGCGCCACCGACACCCACATGTAGAAACGGGCCCTCCCATCAAGCATCTCAAGCCATTTAAGCCTCTCCTCGCGGCCCATCAAGATTCACCTGTAATCACTGAGTTGCACGAGACCGTTATAAAGATTACGGTCTAGAGCTACTATATACCATCGTAAACCTCGGGTTGACTGTGGGGGAGGGTAGGACCTGCCCCGCGTCTGCCATCAGCGCATTATAGGGTAGGCGGCCTCTGCTAGAGCTTCAGGCCTCTACCATTCTCTACCATTATAACCGTTACTAGCCTTAGGTTAGCAGGGCTAGGGAGCTAGGCTACGAGGGCAGGATAGACGTCTACAAGATGGGTGACCTGGCCCTCTAGACGCTAGCCGGAGAGACGCTGGAGTGAGATGATGCTGTTGACGGGGCCACTGGGTAGGAGGTGAAGCTGGATAGATCACGAAGGGCTGGGAAGCCTCTTAGAGTCAATGCTGGGCCTTAAGCCCTGGAGGAGGTCCTCCGCAGAGGAAGCATCGAGGGCTCTAGCGGCTCTCTACCACGAGCTAAGCTAGCCTCATAGCCTCTAGAGAGGGCCCGATGGGCTTAGGAGGTCTTAGGTTCTACGCTACGCTGACCGCCCCCACGTGTCATGGAGGTGGATATGCCTGTTGCGGGGTTGGGGGCCCCTCTATTCCATGAGCTTTGGTTTGTGAGTAATGGTTCCTGGGTTTAGCCCGGTTCTTGGGGTGCTTGTGTGTATGGTGTTAGGTTTGATGCTACTAGGATGAGGGTTCCTGATAGTGCTAGAGGGTAGCCTATCGTTTCTGCTAGGGGTTGTAGGGGTTCCAGGGGGGTCTTCGTTAGGCTCCATGCCATGAAGCCTGCTAGGGTTAGGATGGAGCCTGCCATTAGGGTTCTCGAGTCGGTCCTGAAGGGGCACCTGCTAGCCTCCACAGCCCTAATAACCGCTAGGTATACTAGTGTGACTGCTAGTGCTGCTATCAGGGCTGGCAGGCCTGGCATGGCTAGCGGGACTACGGCTCCAAGCGACATGGCTATGGGGTGTATCCTCCGGAAGTGGGCTGCAGTTGCCAGGCCTAGGGCTACGATGTAGGCTGCTAGAACGAGCCACCTATACTCCCCTGGGCTTAGGGCGGCTGCTAGCGCCGTTGGGGGGGCTATTAGGGGGAGTGATGCCTGCCACCTCTCAACCCCTGCTAGGAGGGCTGCTAGGACGCTTAGCAGGGTGGCGAGGGGCCAGTACTCGTGGGAGACCTTTAGTACTGCGAGCGACGCTAGTAGGGCTGTGAGCGACGCTAGTATGAGGCCCCTTCTTTCCAGCATTAAGAGTACGCTCGAAGCCCCCGCGCTCACGAGCCCGAGGGCTACTAGGGGCTGTGCCATGTCGTTGGGCGCTGTTACCGAAGCTATAACAATTACCCCCGCTGAGGCTAGGAGAAGACAGCCTAGCAGGTTGAAGCTGGTGCAAGACGCCAGAGAACCCATATCACATAGACCCCCCGGTGTCACGCTAGGAGGGCTGGCATGAACGCCCTCTCTAGGGGCACTAGTATGAATGCTACAGCTATTATGGGCGAGGCGAATTTGAATATAGAGATCGCCGCCTTCCTCTCCCCGGTCTCTGCAAACCTACGCATCTTAGCTATCGAGGCTAATGCGAGCACCGTCGTTATGGCGGCTGAGAGATAGCCGTAGCCGTAGACTCCGGCGAAGGCCCAGAGGGTTAGTGGCATCGAGATGGTAGTGACTGCCGTTAGTATGGCAAGCTCCCTGGGGTCTGTTGTGGGCAACACCGGGACCCTGGCGTCTTCGTAGTCCCTCTTAAAGTAGTAGGCTAGGAACCATACGTGGAGGGGCTGCCAGAGGAATACTAGGAGTGCAAGCAATACTCCGCCTAGGGTCACAGCGCCAGCCCCTGCAGCCCAGCCACCGAGGGCTGGCATGCTCCCGGCGACGCTCCCAGAGACTATGCTAAGCGGCGTGAACCTCTTAGTGAGCTGCGTGTATGCTACTATATCGAAGAAGAGTCCCGCTAGTACCGTTGCTAGGACGTAGGGGTTGATCATGTAGGCGGTCACAGCCCCCAACGCTATGAGAGCTACGGACCCTGCAAGCGCCTCACCCGGAGAGAGCTTCCGCGAGGGTAGGGGCCTCTTCCTAGTCCTCCTCATGACATAGTCTATGTCGGCGTCGAAGTACATATTGAGAGCCGTGACTCCCCCTATGGAGGAGAAGCCCATCACTGTAAGGAGTGCTAAGCTATATAGATCGGCGCTCCCGCCAGCGGCAAAGTAGGCACCGTACATTGTCAGCATTAAGAGGGCTAGCTGGCGCGGCTTAGTTAGAGTTATGAACAATCTTAACTTATGAGTGATTCCCTCCATCCAGGCAGCCACCCTCCCATACTAACCCTCTTCCGGCGTTAGCATACCTCCATTATATCCACTTGTGGCAAGGGGGTTTTTACATTTACATTTAACATTACACGTAATAATGCAATTTCAGGTAGGACCTACTCAAACCACGTTCACACAGCCTCGCACGAGGCTTTAAAATATACTTACCCCCGCGTAAACGTTACTTCTAAGGATACGCGTCATTGAGAGGTGAGCTAAGCTGGGTATCCCCGTTGAGGATGTCAACGTGCCTTCTAGGTCCCCTCCAGTTGTTAACCTGAGCCTTATAGCATTGAACGTGCTAGTGTTCCTTGTAGGTGTTGTAGCTCCTTGGGCTCTCCTTCCCGGGGCTTCCAGGTACGAGGATATAATACTAGCTTACGGTATGATACCTGCTTATGTTGTCGGGGGTGACAGGCTATACACTATATTAACCTCCATGTTCCTGCATGGAGGAATTGCCCACCTGCTGGGCAACATGCTCTACCTATACATATTCGGCGACAACATCGAGGCTGTGATGGGGCGCCTCCGATACCTACTCTTCTATATACTAAGCGGTGTAGGGGCTGTTATATTCCACATAGTTAGCATAGCCCTGATGCCCCCCGAGGCTCTGATGAACTCGGCACTATCATTCACAAACCCCTGGCTAGTCCCCGCTGTAGGGGCGTCAGGCGCCATCTCGGGCGTCCTGGGAGCCTACATTATACTCTTCCCCGCTAGCAGGGTTAGGGTCGTCACGTTCTGGGGCTGGTTCCCCCTTATGCTGAGCGTCCCTGCCAGCATCTACATCGGCTTCTGGTTCCTATACCAGCTAATACTCGGCCTATCAACCACCCTGGGTGGCGTGTCTAGTGGGATAGCCTTCTGGGCCCACATAGGCGGGTTCCTCACGGGAATAGCCTTAACACCCCTCTTCGTAGACAAGGAGAAGCTTAGAATGGCAATGCAGGCTCTCAGATACTACTCGAGGGAGGACCTTTACTGGTGAAGAGTATCAGACGAGCTTTGCCACCAAGCCCTTATCAAATGCTATAGCCACAGCAGAATAAGCCCCTCCCAGAGCCCTCCACCCCTGGAACCCCTCTCTCCTAAGCTTCCTATCGGCCTCCACTAGAGCCCTAAACCCGCGGCCAACCCCAACCTCTACCCCCATAGCCTTCAGCACCTCAAGGTAGGCCCTCACAGAGGCTTCTACGAGGTTTTGAGAACCCTCTAGCCTAGAGGAAATCTCGAGAACCCTACTGTAAGTCCTAGCGTTTAGCCAGAACCCAGAGTCTACATGTGATAATGCCTCGAAGACGTCGCCGAGAGCTAGGGAGTGGAACCTCACACTACTCCTCGTAATCCCCCTCTCCTCAAGCCTCCAAACAAGCTCTCTCAAGCCGGCAGAGTCTAGGGCCTCTAACAAGTTCTCTGCAGCTTCGGGACCCCCTCGGTATAGCAGCGGAGTCAGGGCCTTGGGGAGCCCTGATGAAAGCTCCCCTCCCCTGAGGTAGCCGCTGGCAGCACTAAGTAGTATAGCGGTTGCATGTAGGCCTGCGAGAGGCTCTAAGCCGGAGGCCTCGAGAGACCTAACCATACTCTCACTAATAAGCTTCCCCAACTCAACGCCGCGAGCGTCAATTCTGCCAGACGCTAGCATCCTCCCTTTCTCCCAGGCTTCCTCCATGTACTTGGATAGTGTGAGGGCTTCGACGAGCCTAGCCTCAAACTCTCTAGTAGGCTCTAGCCTGTGCGTAGCCCCGGGCTTCACGGGCGACGATATGAAGACTAGCAGGACCCTTGCTAGCCTGTGGGCTTCCTCCAAGTATGCCCCCACAGGATTTGAGGGTTAGAGGGCATCTTAAACTGTGGGGAGGACCTCCGGGCATGTCTACCGCCTGGCTATTCGACGCTTTGGGCGAGAGATATGATAGATGGTACGAGAGGCACAAGCTTCTGGCAGTCCTGGAGGCTACGCTCGTATCTAGGATGGTCTCTAAGGGGTCTAGACCCCTCGTTGAGGTTGGAGTAGGTACTGGCTTCTTCGCCTCCAGAGTCGGCGCCGAGGCGGGCATAGACCCTAGCATGAGCATGCTTGGAATAGCCAGGGAAAGGATGCCCTCATCCCTCCTCGTTGCTGGTAGGGGTGAGAGGTTACCCTTAAGGTCCTCATCCTTTGGCACGGTACTCATAGTGGTGACGCTCTGCTTCGTAGACGATCCCGGGGAGGTCCTACGTGAGTCCTGGAGGATCTTAAAGCCTCGTGGCTCTCTGGTATCGTGTATAGTCCCCGGAGACAGCTCGTGGGGACGCTGGTATCGGAAGCTCGGAAAAGAAGGACACCCCTTCTACAGCCACGCCAGGTTCCTCGACAGGGGTGAGCACCTCTCGCTTATAGAGGATGCCGGGTTTAGGGTTGTGGAGGAGCTTGGTGTCCTCTCGTTCCCTCCGTGGGGAGAGCCTAGGCTTGAGGAGCCGAGGCCTTGGAATGGCGATCTAGGCTTTATATGCGTTAGAGCGTTGAAGAGTCTAAAGGGGCCGAAAAGATGACTACAGAGCCTTCTCTAGTAATAGAGCTCACGCCGGAGGCCTTTAAGAACTGTAGGGAGAAGCCGCAGTATAAGTTCCTCGTTGAAGTATCCCAGGCCGAGCCCGGTAAGAGCATAGAGATTGTGGGTGACGACGCCATCCTCTCCTTTGACACAGTGCTGGCTATCCTAGAGGATGAGGGATACGAGTACGATGTGCTAGAAAGGGACGACTTACTGGGCACCTACAGGATCCTAGCTGTAAAGAAGAAAAGATAACATTTAAGGGTGGATCCTGGTGAGGCTCCGCCCGCACGTGCTCCTACTGTTATTTACGCTTGCAGCACTAGTAGGCGGAGCAGCATTGTATTTCCAAGGTGGTAACGATAACGTGGTACTTACTATCTACGCTGATAGAACTTTACAGCCGGCGCTCGAGGAGATCGTGGGAGACTATGTAAATCTCCTTGCAAGCCAAGGAGTTAATGTTGAGGTCAAGTACATTTATGGTAGCAGCGGCTTCGCCCTATCACAGCTAGAACTTGCAGGCTCAGGCGATTTATACGTGGCGGACGGCCTTCACTATGCCATGATAGGGGTTGAGAAAGGCGTTCTAGACGGCGATAGCGTTAAGAAGATCGGTGTTATCAGGCTTGCATTGATCGTTGCCGAGGGAAACCCTAAGGGCATAAAGGGCCTCTCAGACGCACTTACACGCCCAGACGTGAAGCTTGCAGTGGGTAACCCCGAGCACGTTACTGCCGGCGTGCTCGCCTGGAGGCTCTTCGATGATATAGGTGTTAAGGGTAAGGTAGAGCAGTTAGTGGGGGAAGGTAGGGTAGTGGTTGTTGAGAGCGCTTTCCAGGCTGCCAACCTCGTCGTACTTGGCGTCGTGGACGCGGCACTCACTTTCAACATATACAATACTTTCTATCCCAGCGAGCTAGACGAGGTATACGACCCTCAGGTAGCCTCGGTTAGAGACTACGTCGTGGTGGCTTTGCCCAGCTCTCGGGGCCCCCTTGCAGAGGACCTCTACACGTTTGTCCTCGAGAATGCTGGAGTCTTCTACAAGTATGGGGTAGAGCCTCTCGATGATGACTAGAGGCTTCACGCTCCACATGCTGGTACTGGCATCGCTAGCACCTGCATTACTAGTATCCACAGCTCCTATAGCGTACGCGGGCCTCGGGGGGCTCGTGGAGGTCCTGGGAGAGGAGAGGTTTCACAGGGCCCTCTACCTCTCAATAGTAACCTCAACGTTCTCAGCTAGCATTGCAACAGCACTAGCACTACCACCAGCATACCTAGCTGCTAGAAGAGGAGGCTTCACAGCTAGGACCCTAGCGTCACTACACCTACTAGTCCTAGGCCTACCCCCTGTGGGGGTGGGTATTAGCCTATTAATAGCTCTCACTAAAGCCCCCATAGCCTCGGACCTTGCCAGGGTGGCGGGATTAGTCTACAGCGAGAGGTCTATAGTAGCCGCTCAGACCGTGATAGCCCTACCCCTAGCAGTATCAGTTATGACAGCCACCTTCACATACATACCGAGGCAGCTAGAAGAGGTAGCCCTAGTCTACGGCGCCTCGAGCATAGACCTTGCAAGGCGCATAATACTCCCCCTAGCAGCTCCGGGCATAGCTGCTGCATGGCTACTCTCCTTCTTTAGGAGTATGGGCGAGTTTGGAGCCACTCTAGTCCTCGCGGGAGTGACGCCTGGCAGGACCGAGACTCTACCCATAGCAATGTATAACATGCTAGCCATAGCAGACCTGAAAGCAGCAGCCGCTCTTATGACGCTAGCGGTGCTGACAGGCCTAGCAATAGTATCTATCGTCTCCATCCTAATGGCTCGGATGGAGAGGGTCGTGGAGGGGATAGGAGAGTAGGGGCCGAGGCTAGTGCTAACCCCTCAACACCTTCTCAGAAAACCTCTTAGCAGCCTCTCTATAACTAGTTTCAACCCTCCTCACAGCTCTACTGTATGCATCGTTGATCCTGCCCTTAGCCATCTCAACCCTCCTATTAACCTCCTCACGAATAGCCTTCAAACTCTCCTCCGCAAGATCCTCAGGGCTAAACGCCATACCCCACACCATCGCTAACAACGCCACCCGGCCTTTAAAAACCCTACCCGCCAGGCACGCTAAAGCCCCTTGAAAGGAGAACGAAGAGCGCTATAGCAAGGACTAGAAGGATTATACCAAGCACGGCCGCAACCATAAACGCCCTCTCACTACTGCCAAACACTATCGGCAAAGGACCTATAACCACAACACCGCCAACTTCAGCGCTGCCACCACCCCTAACAGCCTGCCAGAGAACCCCAACAAATATCAAAGCCATCCCAACCAGAATCAAGATGAAGCCAGCAACAACAGCCATCCACCCATACTCAGCCAACGCCACCACCCCACTAACACAACAATAAACCCCCTAGCACTGATAATAACACCCTCCACAACACAACAATAAAAGGGTGCCGGGGAAGGGCCGGGAGGGCCGCCGCCTCCCCGCGGC
>WAKF01000071.1 GCA_015523465.1 Aeropyrum sp. | reverse complement strand
TTAGAGAGATAGTAGAGCTGCCCATGAAGCATCCCGAAATATTCAAGCACCTTGGCATTGAGCCCCCTAAGGGCATACTACTCTATGGCCCTCCGGGCACAGGTAAGACCTTGCTAGCAAAGGCTTTGGCTAACGAGATCGGAGCTTACTTTATCAGCATCAACGGTCCCGAGATAATGAGCAAGTACTATGGCGAGAGCGAGCAGAGGCTGAGAGAGATCTTCAAGGAGGCTGAGGAGAACGCCCCGAGCATTATATTCATTGACGAGATAGACGCGATAGCTCCTAAGAGGGAGGAGGTTACTGGCGAGGTTGAAAAGAGGGTTGTCGCCCAGCTACTCACCCTTATGGACGGGCTCAAGGAGAGGGGGAAGGTCATAGTTATAGGGGCTACCAACAGACCTGACGCTATAGATCCTGCGTTAAGGAGGCCCGGCAGATTTGACAGAGAGATCGAGATTAGACCTCCCGATAAGAGGGCTAGAGTGGAGATACTCAAGGTCCACACTAGGAACATGCCTTTAGCTGAGGATGTGGACTTGGAGAAGCTGGCAGAGATGACTCACGGCTACACAGGCGCAGACCTGGCTGCTCTAGCCAAGGAGGCTGCTATGGCTGCTCTAAGGAGGTTCATTAAGGCCGGCAAGATAGACTTTAGTGCCAAGGAAATACCGGCCAACGTTCTCAAGGAACTCAAGGTTACTATGGCCGACTTCATGGAGGCTATGAAGATGGTGAGGCCCACCCTCATAAGGGAGGTCTACGTTGAAGTGCCTGAGGTGCACTGGGAGGATATCGGAGGGCTGGATGAGGTTAAGCAGGAGCTCAGAGAGGCTGTAGAGTGGCCCCTGAAATACCCAAAGATCTTCGAGGAAATGGGGATCAGGCCTCCCAAGGGTATACTACTCTTCGGGCCGCCGGGCACCGGTAAGACCCTACTGGCAAAGGCCGCAGCCACTGAGAGCCAGGCTAACTTCATAGCCGTAAGGGGGCCCGAGGTCCTGAGCAAGTGGGTCGGAGAGAGCGAGAAGGCCATCAGGAAGATCTTCGAGAGGGCTAGGCAGGTAGCACCCGCCATAGTCTTCTTCGATGAGATAGACTCGATAGCGCCGGCGAGGGGCGCTAGGTTCGACTCGGGGGTCACCGATAGGATAGTCAACCAGCTACTAACTGAGATGGATGGCATCCAGCCCCTAACTAACGTTGTTGTGATAGCGGCTACTAACAGGCCCGACATACTAGACCCCGCCCTGTTGAGGCCCGGCAGGTTTGACAGGATTATCTACGTGCCGCCGCCAGACAAGGAGGCTAGGAAGCAGATATTCATGATACACACCAAGAAGGTACCACTAGCCGACGACGTAGACTTCGACAAGCTAGCTGAGCTGACAGAAGGCTATACGGGCGCTGACATCGAGGCTGTTGTTAGGGAGGCTGTCATGCTTAAGCTGAGGGAGAAGCTCGAGGTCGGTAGGGTCGAGATGCGCCACTTCCTACAAGCGCTGAAGAAGGTGCCTCCAAGCCTGACGAGAGAGGATGTAGAGCGTTACGAGAGGATGGCGAGGGAGCTGAAAAAGCTCACCCTAGGCTAGCCTCGCCTATACCTAACACTATTGCAATCTTTTTAGCAAATTCTACGGCGCCCATCCTAGCTTCTACATCAGCTATCCCGGTATACCTATTAGGCTCTGGGTTAACGTTGATCAGCTTAGCTCCCTGCTTTTTAGCGTAGAGCGGTATAAGACCCGCTGGATCAACGGCCCCGCTAGTGCCAATAACAAGTACTACATCAGCCTTCGAGGCCTCCAAGAACGCCTCCCTAAGCTCCCCTTCAGGTAGGGGCTCGCCGAACCACACAACATCGGGTCTTAGAAGGGACCCGCAGATAGGGCACCTGGGTAGGTCCTCCTTAGGGGGAGCACGTATTTCTGCCTTGTAAGCACACCTAGTACACTTGACCCTCCTAAGACTCCCATGTAGCTCTATAACCCTCCTATTACCTGCAATCCTGTGAAGGCAATCCACGTTCTGCGTGATGACCGCCTTCAAGATGCCCTTCTCCTCGAGCCTCGCTAGAAGCTTGTGGGCTGGGTTGGGCTTTGCAGAGAATACTAGCTCCATCCTCCACCTATACCACTCCCAGACCAGCCTAGGATTTCTCTTAAAAGCCTCTGGGGTGGCTAGGTCCTCGGGCCTATACTTTCGCCAGAGCCCGCCAGGGCCCCTAAAAACGGGGATGCCGCTCTCAGCGCTTATCCCAGCACCCGTAAAAGCTATTAGATACCTAGACTCTCTAACAAGCCTTCCAGCTTCGGCAATGTCCCTGGGAGTCATTAGGCCTCTACCCAGCTAACTTGTAAAGCCTCCCGTAATCTTAACAGGCGTCGGGGCTAGAAGGGAAGTTGTGGGTGCCGGGGTGGCCGAGCGGCCCAAGGCGGCGGGCTTGAGACCCGTTGCCCCGCGAGGGGCGCGCGGGTTCGAATCCCGCCCCCGGCGCCACCTTATGGTCCCTGTGAGGAAAGCTCGCACGCAGAGCCCTCGAGGGTGATGATGGAGGCCTGTGTTGCCGAGGGGCTACTTCTTATAAGCACCGAGCCTTCGAGCAGATTTTATGGGTCTGCATGAAGCGTTTAAGGGATGATTGAATTGGGGTAGCCTGAGGGAAACCGGTGATGACGTTATCCCCGAATGACCTCCATGCTGAGGGCTGCTCTGTCTATGCCGTAGCAGCCTTCTACGTGCGACCTGACAGGCTTATCTCCAGGCTACTCAAGGCGGTTGAGAGCGTTGGAGGCGTGATACTAGATGTTGACGAGGAGAATAGGGTTGTAAGGTGTACTGTATCCGCTGGAGGGCTTAGAAGGCTGTCTAAGGAAGCCGGAGACCTTTTAAGCACTGCTGGGGTTGAAGTTAAAGTTACCTGTAGGTGGAGGGGAGAGTTTAGGGAGAAGCTGAAGGACCTAGCTAGGAGGGGATTCCTTGTTGAGAGGGGTGAGGGAAGAGCTATATGCTACGGAGTCGTTGAGGGCCGCTATGTTGAGGTTGAGTTTGAGGGTGGGGAGAGGGTGAAGATTAAAGTTGGGAGGAGGACGCCCGTAAAGTCTAAGCGGCTCACTCATAAGCCTCCCCCCTCGGCTTACATCATGAACCTGGATGAGTCTCTGGAGGCTGTAGGTGAGGCGTTAAGGGTAGCGGGTGCTGTTCTTGGTTGAGGCTGTAGCTAGCTACGAGGACTTCCTTCTGAGGGTGGGAACAGGGCTTATGGGAGGGGCACTCGTGGGTCTTGAGAGGGAGAGGGCTCAGATCTCGGGTAGGTCCTCCAGGAAGGCTGTGACGATACCAGGGTTTAGGAGTATGGGGTTAGTAGGGTTGTATGGGAGTTTGTCTAGTATCATAGCGCTCTCGCTGGGAGGGACTGCTGGCAACGCTATGATGATCCTGCCAGCCGCCGGCATAGTAATGCTAGTCCTCATCTACGCTTACGCTAGGATGGTTAAGGCTGGCACTTACGGCTTCACAACGTACCTAGTAGTACTTCTAACCTTCCTGGTAGGCGTTATGGCTGGTATGGGCTTGATACTCGAGGCTGCGGGGGTTAGCGTTGCCGTGAGCATGCTGCTTGCCCTAAAAGACCCCATAGTGAAGCTTGCAAGGAACATAAGCTACTCCGAGCTAATAGCAATGCTGGAGGTAGCAGCCCTCATAGTGATAGTTGGGCCGCTCGTGAGAGAGTACTCCCAACTCGTCCCCCTTTTCAACCTGTTTACTGCATACCTATTCTTCACGGCCGTAGTGGCAATAAGCTTCGGTAGCTACGCTGCAGCCAGGATATGGGGGGCGCAGGCGCTAGTGGCTGGTGCATTCCTCGCAAGCCTTGTAAACAGCGAGGCTACGATGTCGAGCGTCTTCGCCAGGCCCCCTAAGGGGGCTAGGACCTCGGCCCTCATAACCTCACTCATAGTATCTGCGATGCAGCTCAGATCCTCTATACTAGCTGCTATAGCACTACTAATAGCTGGGGGAGAACCTACACTCCTAGCACCCCTAGCCATTGTAGCCCTGGCATCCATAGTGGCTGCCAAGTACTCCTCCGACGCTATAAGGGGGATCGAGACACCGATTCCTCAGCCCAGGAACCCTCTAGACTGGGTAGCAGCCTTGAGGGGAGCGCTAATCTACGTTTTACTCACGATCATGGCTAAGGCTATAGTAGAAGCTGCTCCCCAGGGAGGGGCTCTAGCCGCAGCTATCGTAGGGCTCCTAGGAGGGGGAGCTAGTGCTACTGCAGCTCTATTATCACTAGCCAGTACGGCCCAGGATATAGGCTTGGCCAACGCCCTCGCGGGCATGCTTCTCTCCATGTTCTCAGCCACCCTCAACAAGATATTCTATGCGAGGGCTGCCGGAGCCAAAGGCGACGTACTTAGGGGCGTGGGGGTAGCTAGCCTAGCCCTTTCCATACCCCCCCTCCTAGCCTCAATTCTAGTCCTAGTAGCATTCCCCATTTAACCCCCTAGTAGACTCGTAGGGTGAGGGTGCATTTAGGTGGCGGGGAGAAGGGCTATAGTCGTAGCCGATGAGGGCGATATAGAGGATTACGCTCGCAGGATAATATTGGAAGTGACCGAGAAGGGGGAGACGCTGCTCACAGCCACGGGAAGGAGCATATGCAAGCTCTTCGACTCAATCAACAGGGCTAGGGAGACCCTTCAGACTAGCGGCCTAGACATCAGGGTCGGGATAGAGAAGATCGGGGTAGTCATGAAGGACGAGGAGAAGATACCCTACGTGCTCGTCAAGGTAGAGGCTGTTGAGGGTAGCGCCGGAGGGGGCGAGCCTAGGTCCTAGCCTCAGCCTCCCCGCCTATGCTAGCTGTGGCTGAAGCTTCCTCTAGCTTACCCTCAATAAGAGCCCACGCCCTCTGAAGCATCGAGTACACGCCCCTCCCACTCCTCTCTATAGCGTCAAGCTCCTCCTCCAGCCTCCGGCTAGTCTCTACGGAGATGAGCTCAGGGAACCTTGTAGACAGGTAGACGTAGACCTCGCGTCCAAGCCTGGTAGGTATGAGGAACCTTCTCTTCTTACTCTCGATTACGTAGCCGTGCCTCATATTGGCCTCTATCGCCTTAGCGTAGGTGCTAGGCCTCCCTATCCCGTGCTCCTTCATAAGCCTGATCACGTCGCCACTCTTCAAAAGCCTCTCCCTACTACCCCTAACCACCCTAGAATCCTCGACAGCCAGCCTAACCCCGGGCTTTAGCCTTGAGAGCCACTCAGAGGTCTGTGGCGGGTAGACTTCCACGAATCCTCCCTTCGCCCCTGCTATACCCTCCACCTCAACGCGCTTGCCTCCCACGCTAAGAGAGGCTCTTACCACTAACACCTTCCCAGGCGCCATCTGGCTCGCAACGAACCTCCTAAATATCATGTCGTAGACTGCCAGGTGTAGACGTGTCAGTTTACCAGCGATCCTTATAGAGCCGTCTAGCACAGCCCTCTCAAGCTCCCTAGAGTCTAGGGGCCTTGTGGGGCGTATTGCCTCGTGTGCACCCCCCTCGCCCCAGTATCTTGGCCTGAAAAGGCTAGCCAATCCTGCCTTCTCAAGCCAGGTCCTAGCTACAGCGACTCCCGCTGAGCTAACCCTGGTTGAATCCGTTCGATGATATGTTATGAGACCCCACTCGAAGAGGTCCTGCGCTACCCTCATAGCTATAGTAGCATTGACTCCCAGCCTCGTAGAGGCTTCATAGAGTAGCGTGTCTGTAGTGAAGGGTGGCGGGGGCTGCCGTTCCTCCCAGTAAGCCTCAACGCTCGTGACCTCGACGTCCCTAGCTCTAGCCACATCTTCAGCTTCCTCCCTTTCACTAGCAAATATTGAGAGCCTTCCCCCGCTCTCTAACCTCAAGATCGCGTAGTATCCACGAGCATCCTTCCACTTCTTATAAGCGTCTACAATCCACCCTAGAACGGGCGTTTGAACCCTGCCAGCCCCTAGCCAGGGCTTCCCATAGACAGTCCACAAGTGGCTGCTGAGGCTAAAGCCTATCCATCTATCAACGATCCTCCTAGCTTCTTGAGCCTTAACCAGGCTTAAAGCGAAGGGCCCGGCCCCCCTCAGAGCCTCGAGCACGGCCTTAGGAGTAACCTCGTGGAACCGCCCTCTCTTCACGTTCTGGTTGTAAGGCTTTATCGCCAGCATTACGTCCCACGCTATCTTCTCACCCTCCCTGTCAGGGTCCGTAGCAACAACAACCTCGTCCACCTCTACAGCGAGCTTCCTTAGGAGGTCTACGACGCTCATGCTATCAATGATCCTTGGGGAGCCACATCTCACGCATACACTACTCTCAGCCACGAACTGCCATCCACACTCCAGGCACCTCCTTATAGTCCCATATATGGGCTTCAAGGTGGAATTGACGACCTTAACCCCATACCTCGTATCTGGAGCGTCAACGGCAAGATCTGTCACATGGCCTCTAGTAGCAGTAACGTTGAGTATATACACGACTCCGGCCTCCTCGTCGGCTACACTAGCCTCGTAAACCGTTAGCCTCCCGACCCTCCTCTTCCCAGGCCTCCCCCAGAACCACGCTATGGTCCTAGCCTTTGTAGGTGACTCAACCACGAGCAACACTGTCTTCACATTAACCTTCTTACCACGACCCCTCCTAGAGTCCTCTACCTTCCTCTTAGCTTCCTCTAAGTCAACCTCCCCCAGCTCCTTGAAGCTGGTTCCCGATACCCACCTAAGCCTCTCCCAGAGGGCTTCCACATAGGCTTCATTAAAGTCGAATACTACGCTGACGCCAAAAGTCATAACACCCTTGTAGAGCCTACTCGTCCTACCGCTAGCCTGTAGGTAGGTGAGGGCGTCAGGTACCGTTACATAACCCTGCGAGTCAACAACGAAGCTACCAACCCTAAGTACGCCGCCAGACTTCCTAGCCTCTCCAACAGCCCAGTCTCCAGCAGTACTCGAAGCTTCGAGTAGCAGCGATGCAGCCTCAGCTAGCCACCCTTCAGCCTTAAAGCTACCCTTAGCTGCTGCCACGAGTATTGTGGGGTCCCTAACCTTATCTAGAGCCCTTGCAATCCTCTCATAGTAGTCCCTAGCCCAGTCTTCCCCCCGTGACGACGCGTAGTCGAGGAGCCTGAGTAGCCTCCTAGGGTTTAGCAGGGCCTCAGAGGCCCTCAGCCTAAGGCCTGGTGCTGTGAGGAATAGAGCATACTTAGCCCTCTCGGGCAAGTCTAAACCCCTAACGATAACTCCATACCTGCTAGCGACCCCCACCAGCACTTTGGCCTTGCTACTAGCAAACTCCTCTACAGGCCTACGAGAGCCCGTTAGAGCTAGCGCCACCCTAAGCCCCGACTCCTCTAGGACTTCAGCAGCCCTCCTAGCCCACTCCTTCCCTAGCCTTTGGGATACAAACACTATGACTCCGTCACCCAGCTCTAAGGCTAGGTCTCTGAGGCACGCTAGCGGGTCCCTACAGATTCTATAGGCGTCTAGAATGTTACGCAGATAGTCGCTACCGCCCCCCACCTCAAAGCCGAGCAGCTCCCTAAATACAAGGTGCTTATAGCCTCGAGGCCTCCCAGTGGCACTGGCTATGACGAGTTGCCCTACCCTAGCCAAGGTAGAAAGGCCTCTTCTAACCTCGTCTTCAAGCTCAGCCACCTTCTTCTGAAGGCCCTCAATCCTTGTTGAGCCGAGGGTGAGCGCCTGGTAGAGCTGGATCCTAGCCTCCACTAGTCTCAGCGCAGCAGCTACTAGGTCCTCGCTAAAGCCTAGGAGAGATAGTACCCTTTCGACGTTCCTGCTATTCCTCAGCAAGCTATCCACGTCATCTACAACGACGAGGTTGAAGGGGCCTCCAGAGGCTAGCAGGCTAAACCTTCTCTGGAGGAAGCCAGTAGTAACGACTATTATCCCGGGACCCCCGCGCCCTATCCTCTCTAAAGCCTCCTCCCTAGCGGAAGGCCTAAGCCTTGAGTAGTAGTAGTAGATGTTAGCCCTAGCTAGGCCCTCGAGCCTACTTGAAACCTGCCTCACTAAGTTCTCAGTAGGTACTAGGTAAAGGACCCTCCACCCCCTCTTCTCAGCCGTAAATGAGGCGTAGGTGCTCACTAGAGTAGTCTTCCCGACTCCCGTAGGAGCTATTATGGCTAGGCTCTCGCCCCTCAGTAGCCTCTTAGCCCAGCTCCTTTGGGCGCTCCAAAGCCTGAGCCCAGTCCTCTCTTCAAAGAACCTCTCGAACTCCTCCAGGTCTTTCTCAAGCCTCCAGATCCAATAGTAGCCTCCTAGCCTACCCCTAGCTGAGAGAGCACGGACAATCGAATCGACATCGCCGCCCGCAGGCCTGGGAAGACACTTTCTACATGGTAGCCCCTTAGCCAGTCTATCCTCCTCGACGGGCCCCCTGCAGTTAGGGCAGAACCCTCTATAGACCCCCTTCACAGCCCCCATAGCGTCTCACCCAGGTCCTGCGGGCGGCTAGCGTTCACCCCCTCCGGCGCTACCCTAAAACAGGATTAGCTAGGGGCGTGGGGAGCATGGTTGAGGGGTAGTAATACCTTAATCCTGCTCTTCCCCAGCCATAACCTACTATATTGGTGTCCTGTGAGTGGGGCTTGTGGAGGTTGAGGGGCTAACTAAGAGGTATAAGTGGAGGGTTGCAGTTGAGGATGTCACCTTCTACGTGGAGGAAGGGAGGGTTACGGGCCTTCTAGGACCTAACGGTGCCGGGAAAACCACTATAATAAGGTGTATACTAGGCCTTGCCAGGCCTGACAGGGGCCATGTGAGGGTGCTAGGGGAGACCGTGCTGGGCGGCCTGCCTCCCAGGGTCGCTAGGGAGGTAGGCTACGTTCCTGAAACCCCTGAAGCCCCTCCCTGGCTAACAGCATGCGAACTTCTAGAGTATCTAGCGGTAATGGAGGGTATGTCGTCGCTAGATGCTAGAGTCCAAGCTAGGAGGGCCCTGGCTCTCCTAGGCGCCGAGGACTTCTGTGGGAGGAGGCTCGGCGGGCTTAGTAAGGGGGAGAGGAAGAGGGTGCTTATAGCCCAGGCGTTCCTCCAGCCGAGAAGCGTGTACCTGATGGACGAGCCTATGGCGGGGCTTGACGCCGAGTGGATAGCTGAGGTGAGAAGACTCATATCTGAGGCTACTGGTGGGGAAGGCGCGGCTGTATTGCTGAGTAGCCACCTGCTTAAGGAGGTGGAGGGCCTGGCAAGCTCTGTGGTAGTCTTGAAAAAGAGGGTCTTGTATAGGGGCGGGGTGGAGGACCTACTCTCCAAGCTCACCCAGGCTAGGAAAGTCGTCGCTGATGTAGACGATGCTAAGAGGGCCCTCGACGTTTTAAGAGCTAAGGGGCTTAAAGCCCAGCTAGTCTCGGCTAAGAGGGTTGAGGTCCTGGATGCCGACGTTGAGGACGTGGTTATTGCTTTGAAGGGTATCGTGAGGATATACGGGGTGTCATCGGCTAGACTAGACCTAGAAGAGGCCTACCTAGCCCTTGTGAGGGGTGAGGGCGGTGGCTAAGGGCCTATACGGCATAATGCTATATGAGTTTAAGAGGGATTTGAGGAAGAAGACGCTGATCCTGGTTATAGTCTTCACGTTCCTCCCAGTTCTCGTGGCGGCGATACTTAAGGCTGTGGGGGCCCAGGTCGAGGATGAAAGGCTGTGGGCCCTCATAATGGGGCTCGACATAGGCTCGAGCATAGCGGGGGGTGCCGTCGCGAGCCTAGGGCTAGCTGGGTGGGCATGGCTGGTGGCGGTGCTCTACGGAGGCGACCTGCTAGCCTCAGACCTACGAGAGGGCGGTCTTAGGCTCATAGCGATCAGGCCTCTAGGCAGGAAAGGGTACGTTATGGGTAAACTCATAGCCTTGACCGCCTTTCTAGTCATAGTCTTCGCTCTAGCCGGAGTGGCGGCGGGAGTCTCCGCCACCATAGTGGGAGGCTGGCAGAAGGGTGTCTGGCTAGCTCCCATACTAGGCGCCCTTATAGGGCTGGGTAGCGTCCCTACAGCCCTCATAGCTTCCCTCTTCGGAGGCTTAACTAGGAACGCTGTGACAGGCTTCATCCTGGGGGCTGCAGCTAGCCTGTTAACAGGCGTTGTAATAGGCCTTTCACTCTCAATAATCATCATAAAGAACCCTCTAAGTCTGGAGGCCTGGAGGAAGTACTACGAACTCAACATTATAGTCTCGGGTGCTATCCCGATAACGGCGGGGCCTACTTTACCAGCGATACTATACTACCTGATAGAGTTCGACAACAAGTTCATACCGCTCCCGTTACCCCTAGTAGAAAACCCTGAAGTAGCAGCGAGCCTAGTGGAAGTAAGCCTGACGCCCCTCGAGGTCCTTCCACTCTACATAGCATCAACCGCTATTGGAGCTTTAGCCCTAGCCTACCTCAACTACAGGCTTGCACTAAAGATCGAGGTCTAAACCTTCTAGGCGTGACCCGTCTAAGACGCTCACCCCGCAAGAAACCCCGCCAAAACCATCACTACGAGCGTCCTGAAAGCCTCTAGGAACCCGTAGGTCCTAAGCCTCATTGACTGATAAAATCCTAAAAGCCACCCTAGCACCCTCGACACTACATCAAGTGACAATACTAGGACTATGGTGAACACCCCTTCCAGCAGGTAGTACACAGTAAAGGCAGTGAGCATGCCCAAGCCTATAGCGAAGCCTGTCACAGTCTCCCTCTTAACCCCCACAGCCCTCAAACCCGAGAAGCCAGTAGCCATTAGGAGGTAAGAGCCCGGAAGGAGCGACTCTACTATCCCGCACTCAGGGCTAGCTAAGGCTACGAATCCGCCTACGCCACCTAGCAAGCCGCCCCCCAAGACTATGCGCCATAGACTCTTAAGCTGGAGGCTAGCTGCAAGGAGGGAAGCTTCGAAAGCCGCTAAAGCTATGCTCCAGGGGAACTTATCGAAGACTACGAAGCCGAGGAGCACGCCGGGGGCCACTATAGCAACTAGCCTTCTAAACCCCGAGCCGTACCTAGCCCAGTCAACTAGGAATAGGGTTGCAATGGAGCCTAACAGGGCTGTTGAGAGAAGCATCATATCGTAGCCCCTAAGCAACGCATATACTAGGCCATAGGCCATGCCGCTAACCCAGACACCAATAGCCCCGCCCTCGCGGGGTAGGCCCAGAAGCCTACGTCTACCCAACTAGCTACACCCGCGCCAGACTATACACTACTCAAGCCGAGACCTAGCAGGCTTGCTCTACACGCATACTTACCCGTATAGCCTCTCAGCGTGAACGCCGGGTAGACGCCGGACAAAGGCTTCAAACCCTTAGAAGCTCAAGGGAAATTCTGGATGGGGAGACGGCCGTGACTGGAACCCCCTGGAGGGGGGTTATGACCGGCCGTGTTTAAGCCGACGCCATAAACGCTAAAAATAGAGTGAGCCCCCGGCTTACTGTTGAAATACCTTTAAAGCGGAGGTCTACCCCGCTGAAAGCTCCTCACCCCCAGGGGGTCGGGCCACTGGCGGTCCATTCATCCCTCCACAAAGTTATGATGCTACTGGTGAGGCTAATATTAGCGGGGCTCAGACACCTTATACCGCACTCTCCCAGTCTTTCACTCCTTTCTCCCATGTCTACTGCAGCTTGTAGTACACTAGGTCGTGGCATTGAGCTTCTTTACAAGGTGAAAGTTTAAATAGGAAGCCTTAGGCGGTACATATTCTATGAGCGGGGTGGAGGTGTTAATATGAGGTATACGGCTCTCGCCGCCCTAGCCCTCGTTGCAGTGTTAGCGTTAAGCCTAGCAGCCTCCTTCACCCAGGTCGCTCAGGCACAGCAAACTATTACTATAGGAGCCCTACTACCACTAACAGGCGACCTTCAGAGCTATGGTGTGAGGGCTAAGGCTGCTGTAGAGGTGGCCGTAGACGACATGAACAAGTACCTGGAGCAGCAGAACGCCTGGTTTAGGCTGGAGCTAGTAGTCGCTGACACTCAGACGAAGCCTGACGTAGCCGTGCAACAGTTCAACAGCCTTGTAGCCCAGGGCATAAAGTTCATAGTAGGCCCCATGACCAGCGCTGAGGTAAAGAAGCTGAAGGAGCTAGCAGACCAGAACAACGTGCTACTCATAAGCCCCAGCAGCACTGCTATCGAGCTAGCGATACCCGGCGACAACGTCTTCAGGTTCTGTCCGGCTGACGACGTGCAGAGTAAGGCTATAGGGGCCCTTGCCAGGGATCTTGGTATTAAGGCTGTAGTCATCATTAATAGGGCTGACACTTGGGGTGAGGGACTAGCTAAGGCTACTAAGAGTGTGCTCGAGAGCCTGGGCATTGAGGTCAAGAACGTCTATAGCTACAACCCTGAGAGCCCCAACTTCTCAGCCATAGCTAGCAGCGCCGCCAACGACGTGAAGGCCCTTGTGAGCGAGTATGGCTACGATAAGGTGGCTGTGATAGCTATAGGCTTCAAGGAGGTGGTTCAACTCTTCAAGCAGGCTGCCAACTATAAGGAGCTTAGGGAGGTTGCCTGGTTTGGCAGCGATGGCACAGCGAACCTGAGCGAGTTCATAAAGGACCCTGTAGCAGCCGAGTTCTCTATGGAGACCCTCTTCATTAACCCAATATTCTCCCCTGCAGCCACTGAGACGCAGCTAAGGGTGAAGGATGAGGTCAAGGCTAAGATCGGAGAGGAGCCCGACGCTTACAGCTATGCAGCCTACGACGCTGTAGTGGCTCTAACCCTAGCCCTATTGAAGGTAGGCCCCAAGGGTAGCCCCGACGAGCTAGTTAACGCTGTGAAGCAGGTCCTACCCGAGATAACGACTAGCGACGAGTTCGCTGGCATGGCCGCTACGGGCAAGTTCCCGTTGAACGATGCTGGTGACAGGGCTACTGCAGACTACGACTGGTGGATTATCTATAAGGTCGGAGGGAAGCCTGAGTGGGTCAAGGTTGGAGTCTATAAGGGCGTTGAGGACAAGAACGAGTGGACTGCGCTGCCTGACGGTAAGACGTTCCCAGACCTCTTCAGTGCCAAGTTCGCGGCTATGAAGGAGGAGAAGCCGGCCGAGGCGACGCCTGAGAAGCCTAAGGAGGAGACCCCTGCGCCTGCCGAGACCGAGACTGAAGCTCCTCCCGCCGAGAAGCCTGCAGAGACTATGACGACCCCAGAGGAGGGAGGTATTAGTACTACCGCCATAGTAGCAGCGATTATAATCATAGTAGTGGTAGCTGCAGCGGCCTTCTACTTCCTGAGAATGAGGGGTAGTTAGGCCTAACCCTCGATCCCCAGCACCATTTCTTTTTCCCATTTCTATTCTCCTTATCCCCTGTTTCTGCGCGTAAGAACCCGGTTACTAGAGGTCCTCATAAACCCTCCAGGGCGAGGGAAAAGGTTAAGTTGATATCTTAAAGACTTCACTTAAACCTAGGGTGTGGTTGCTGGCGTGACTGAGGATAGGATGCCAGAGGAGTATGTGATCAGGACTGTGGGTGTAGTGAAGAGGTTTGGGGGGATAGTAGCTTTAGATGGAGTCAGCATAGCGGTCCCCAAGGGTAAGGTAACACTACTTATAGGGCCTAACGGTAGCGGTAAGACTACGCTAGTTAACGTGATAACAGGGTTTATAGAGCCCGATGCTGGGCGCGTGTACTATAAGGGCAAGGATATAACGAGGCTCCCGCCACACGAAAGGGCTAAGCTGGGTATAGCTAGGACCTTCCAGATACCAAAGCCGTTCCTAAACCTGACGGTGCTCGAGAACCTTCTGGTATCTGTTGACGGCAACCCCGGCGAGAGGCCATATATATCTGCGATAGCTAGGAGGCTTTGGAAGCCTTTCGAGAAGAGGATGGTTGCTAGGGCTTTTGAAGTGTTGAAGTGGGTTGGCCTCGAGAGTAAGTGGGATGCTAGGGCTTCAGAGCTTAGCGGAGGCCAAATGAAGCTGCTTGAGATTGGTAGGGCTATAATGAGGGGGGCCGACACTATAATCATGGATGAGCCTGCGGCTGGAGTCAACCCTGTTCTCGTAGACTCAATATTCGAGAGGATCCGGAGCTTGGCAAGCGAGAGAGGAATATCTTTCCTCATAGTTGAGCATAGGATCGGGCTTGTAGCGAGGTACGTTGACTACGCCTACGCCATGAATATGGGTAGGGTTATAAGTCAGGGTAAGCCTGAAGAGGTACTGAATGACAAGGCGGTATTAGAAAGCTACCTGGGAGGGTGATCTCTATGGCTGAGGATAGTATAATAGTTGTTGAGAGGGTGAGCGCGGGCTACGGAGGCCTACAGGCCCTTTTCGATGTAAGCCTGGAGATCCCTCGAGGCAAGATAACGGTGATTGTAGGACCTAACGGCGCTGGGAAGAGTACACTGCTCAAGACCCTATTCGGCCTGACTAAGGTCTACAAGGGTAAGGTCTTATTTGAGGGTAGAGATATTACCCGGCTACCGCCGCATGCCCGGGCAAAGCTGGGGATGGCATTCATATTCCAGCTCGAAAACGTGTTTGCAGGCTTAACTGTCATGGAGAACCTTAAGCTAGCAGGCTACGATCTACCGCCCAGCATTTTCGAGGAGAGGCTGAAAGAGGTATTTGACATGTTCCCTAGGCTCAAAGAGAGGAAGAGCCAGAAAGCTGGTACCCTGAGTGGAGGCGAAAGGCAAATGCTAGCTATGGCTATAGGGGTTATGAGGAAGCCCAAGGTGTTCTTGATAGACGAGCCCACAGCGGGCCTCTCACCCAAACTGGCGAAGGAGGTCCTGGGCTATGTTAAGACCCTTAATGAACAGGGCTACACTGTAGTCCTCGTCGAGCAGAACGTTAAGGCGGGGCTAGAAATCGGGGATAAAGGGGTACTAGTGGTCAACGGTAGAATAGTATTCGATGGCGACGCTAGGGAGTTAATGGCTAGGGAAGACTTGGCTAAGATGTACCTTGGAATCGGGGGGTGAGCTGTGGCCCTCATAGACCCTATAGTCTTAAAGAACACTGTAATATATTCTAGCGTCATAGCGCTCCTTAGCCTAGGCATAACCCTCATCTACCTAACTACAAAGGTCTTCAACTTTGCCCACGCCAGAATAGCCCTCGTAGGAGCATACGCGTCAGCCACCGTAATAGGCATCTTGATCACTAGAATGGGGATAGAATATAGCTTCGAACCCATAGAACTGCTAGGCCTCGAGATACTAGTTCCATACCCCGTATACGTATACATTGCAGGACTCATAGCTGGGGTTCTGGCAGCAACCGCCACAACGCTCTTCGAATACTATGTTATACTGAGGCCCCTCCTCAGAAGGGGCGCGGACTTCCTAATGCTTATGATAGCTACGCTAGCCTACGACTTCCTACTCCTAGCGGTGCTCGTTCTCTACAATACTCACATGGAGGTTAAGCCCCTACTAGACAATATAGCCCTCTCCTCTACAAGCATGGATATGTCATCCTACGACTTCAAAGTGGAGGGGTTTAGAGGCATGTTCATATTCTCCCTAGCAGCCTCCATACTAATAGCCGTGGGACTCTACATACTCCTCTTCAAGACTCTGATAGGAGTTAAAATGAGGGCTGCCATAGAAAACCCCTCACTAGCCTCGGTACTGGGGATTAATGTGGAGGCGATATACGCCCTAGCATGGATTATAGGAGGGGCTACAGCCGGAGTTGCAGGCTTCATAATGCTATTTGCAGCCGATACTGCTCCGCTAAAGCCCATAAGCGCTACCTCGCCCGCAGACGAGATAGTAGTTAGCGCTTTCGCCGGAAGCGTTGTAGGAGGTATAACTAATGTGTTCGGAGGGATCGCTGGAGGCTTCCTAATAGGTGTTATAGAGGTCTACGCTGCGTATCTTATACAGCAGTTAACAGGCTTCGGAGCCATAATCAAGTATAATAAGGCCCTCTCTATGCTTGCCGTTGGAGTCACTCTACTATTCTTCCCGGAGGGCCTTGCAGGGCTCGTGTCTAGGAGGGGAAGGCTTCTCGGGCTATTATCTGCTTTGAAGGTGAGGGGTGGTAGAAGTGGTTAGTCTAGAGTCGCTTGTAACTGTTGTTGAGCAGATTCTCGCCTTCGCCGCAGTCTACTATATATTGACTGCTGCGCTCAACGTTAAAGCGGGGATGACGGGTATACCGGATTTCGGCCATGCAATGTTCTTCGCGGTGGGTGGCATAGTAGTCGGTAACCTGGTGGCCCACCTTGTAGTCGCCATAGCCATACTAACCGGCTTCATAGGGCCCGAGGAAGTAGCTACCATAACTGGAAAGCCCGGGTCACCCTCATTGGGAATGGTGGACGACCTGGTGCTAGGCAACAACGAGAAGACGCTAAACCTCATAAACAACGAGTACCTACCCAACTCGCCCTTAACAGCTATAACGATGCTACTAGTAGCCATAGCGCTCTCCCTAGTACTCGGAGGAGCCCTCGGGTTCATAGCGTCCTACCCGGCGCTAAGGCTTAGGGGAGAGTACCTAGCCATAATGCTCCTTACAGCCAGCGAGGGGATCAGGGTGCTGGTAACCTACACCCCGCAGGTGATGGGAGCCACCCCTACAGTAGGCCTCTTCAAGCCCAGGCTCTTCGCGTGGACCCCAGACCCTCCGTTAGCCGCTACCCTCTTCGCAGTACTCGTAGCCCTACTCGTCTATCTTTTCGTAGAGTCGTTCTACAACTCCCCGAGCGGCCGCCTCTTCAGGGCTGTGAGGGATGACGAGGACACGGCAAAGGCCGTAGGCAAGAACATAGCGGCTGTAAGGAGAGATGCTATGATACTGGGAGGAGCCCTAGCCGCTCTAGCAGGCTTAGTCTACAGCCTCAACCCCTGGCTTGGAGGGAGTAGCGTTGCAGCCCAGTCAATATTCGATAGGGTCTTATGGACCTTCTGGCCCTGGGCTCTAATGATACTGGGAGGCATGGCTAGTAATAGGGGCGTAACTATTGCAACAATCATTGTAGGCGCCCTGGTCATAGGCCCTATAAGGATCTATAAGGACGACATAGCAAGACTACTACCCCTAGAGTATGTAGGCATCGATGAAGGGTACTTCGCCAATGCGCTAGAATACATGCTTATAGCTCTACTAATGCTAGCCGTAATATACTTCAGGCCCAGAGGAGTCATACCAGAACCCCCCTCACGCACACTCTCATTAAGGGAGATTGAGGAGGTTAGAAGGAAGGTCCTATCCTCCAAGGAGGGCTAGCGGGTTCTTCGAGCATTAGGTTATGGCTACGATATAAGAGCTTGAGAGTCTGATAGTATGGTGTAAGGGGCTATGAGCAGTTACGGTTTGTGGCTGGGTGAGGTTTAAAGTGGATACGGGAGATATTGACCCTTGGGAGCAAATAGACCTGGTAGGGTGGCTGAGCTTGACCCTGGGAGGAAACCCGCTGGTGCCCTTCGTGCCTACAAGGAATGAGGTGTTACCGGTCGTCTTCAAACTACTAAATCTCAACGACGGAGACATATTTTACGACTTGGGGTGCGGCGACGGCCGTGTAGTTGTAGAGGCTGCTAAGAGATTCCCCGTTAGAAAGGCTGTTTGCATTGAGCTTAGGAGAGAGCTAGCTGAAGAGGCTAGGAGGAGGGCTAAGAGGGAGGGCGTTGACAATAGAGTTTACGTGGTTGAAGCGGACTTCTTCAAGGTCAATCTTAGCGAGGCTACAGCTATATACATGTATCTACTAACCAGTGTTAACGAGGCGTTGAAGCCAAAGCTCAAGCGGGAGTTAAGGCCGGGGACTAGGATAGTGACCCTAGACTTCCCGATACCAGGCTGGGAACCCGTTAAGACTATGCAAACTGAGGGTGCCTGGCAGAAAACGCTCTATCTCTACGTAATCGGGAAGTCTGACAAAATCTAGGGAAGCGATCCTCTCACGGCCATGCTACCCTCGAGGTTGACCCATCAAACATTATTGTAACCCCCGTAAGGTACTCTGGAGACCTTAAGATTCCCATCAGGAACCTCTCAAACTCGGAGAGCCTTCCAGCCCTACCTAGGGGACTCCTACCCTCAACCTCACGCCTCCACAGCTCTCCTAGGTCCTCCCCCCTCTTCTCAGCAATCTTCCTTAAAGTCTCAAAAGCTCCAGGTGTAGGGAAACTCCCGAGAAGCACTAATATGGGCCTAAGCTTGTCGGGATACCTTCTAGCCGCTACCTTTACTATCCTAGATAAAGCTGCTCTCATAGCATCTGAAACTACTAAGGGGGACATTGGCTCTGCAACGCTGAAGCTAGACAAAAGAACCACTGTAGCCTTGGAAGGGTTAAGCTCTACTAGAGCCCTAAAGAGTTCCCCTGTAGACGCCACGTAGAGAGCCGCCGCCTCCATCCAGTCGCTCCACGAAGCTTCATGCAGCTCTAAGGGTTCCCTACTAATGTTACCGTAGGCTGAAACTACGTAATCGACCCTACCCCACCCTCCTACAAGCCTCTCTACAACGCCTCTAACAGACCCTTCAGCCCTTAAGTCAGCTTTGAGATATAGGACCTCCACGGGAAACATTGAAGTGATCTCGGAAGCCGCTCTCACAAGCCCCTCCAAGCCCCTAGCAACAATGCAGACGTTACAGCCCAGCGACGCTATAGCCCTGGCAGCCGAGAACCCCAGACCCCTGCTCCCCCCTAGCACTAAACCTATGCAAGTCACCTAGCTCACCCCAACTCAAATTAGGGCCTATAAGGGAAGGCTATAGTGGGCGGCTGTGAAGAAGGCTGGTATTGCCGACTCCAGGCTAGTGGGGAGTGACGCCAGTCTCAGAGCCGCCCGATTAATACTATTTTAACCCGTATGCGACTAGATTCAACGGGTTAGAGCTGGGTGGCTTGTATTGACCGGGGAAAGGGATGATAAGAGGGTGTATCTAGTAGACCTGCCTATAGGCGCTTTTGCGGTCAATGCTGACGGTCAAGTCCTCGAGTATGAGTTCGCCCCTAAATCCATAGACGAGGCCGTAGCCGAGGCTATGAAAGTTGAAGACGGCAACCTTACATCAGCAGCCCTCAAGCTCCTAGAGAGGCTTAAGGAGAGGGGTGTTACTGAGGTCGTCGTCGAGGATGACGATGAGGCTAGGAGCCTGAGTAAGATGGGGTTTAAAGTCTCAGTAGAGCCTGGTAACACGCCCGCTTTCCTGGCTAGGGAGAGGCTATTCACTCTAGCGCTGGAAAGGGAGTTTGTTAAGAGCCCCGAGGACCTGCATTCCTGGCTCTATGAGCTAAACGTTGAGTATACTAGGAGGAAGCTGAGAGGGGCTGCTCAGAAGAGGGACCTGCTGGCGGCCCAGGCTATAAGGGCTATAGACGACATAGACCGGACTATAAACTTGTTCGTCGCTAGGTTGAGAGAGTGGTATAGCGTCCACTTCCCCGAGCTAAATGACTTAATCAGGGAGCACGAGGACTATGTTAAGATAGTGTCCGAGCTAGGTCACAGAGACAATATCACGGTAGAATCCCTCAGGGAGCTTGGCTTTAAGGAGGAGAAGGCTAGGAAGATCGCCGAGGCTGCAAGGCAGAGTATAGGAGCGGATCTAAGCGACTTCGACATAGAGGCTATAAGGACCTTAGCCAGCATAACGAAACAGCTATACCAGCTTAGGAGGAACCTGACAGGCTATATAGAGCAGGTTATGAAGGAGGTTGCACCTAACGTGACAGCCCTCGTAGGACCCCTCCTAGGAGCTCGCCTCATAAGCCTTGCAGGCGGCCTGGAGAAGCTAGCTAGACTCCCTGCAAGCACCATACAGGTGCTAGGGGCTGAGAAAGCCCTCTTCAGAGCCTTAAGGACGGGAGGTAAGCCGCCGAAGCACGGAGTCATATTCCAGTATCCTCACATACATAGGAGCCCCAGGTGGCAGAGAGGCAAGATCGCTAGGGCTCTCGCAGCAAAACTAGCCATCGCAGCTAAGGTTGACGCCTTTACCGGCAGGTTCATAGGAGATAAGCTTAAGGAGGACCTAGAGAGGAGGATAGCAGAGATCAAGAAGATATACGCCAAGCCGCCTAAGAGGAGGCCTGCAGCCCCCGAGCGAAGACCGGCTCGCCCAGCGAGGGGTAGAAGAGGGCGGAGAAGGAGGGGTAGAAGGTAGAGGATGGAGGTGTAGAGCATGGTTAATGCAGTTAACGTGAGAGAGCATGACACGTGGAAAGGAGTATATATAGTAGAGCTGGAAGACGGGAGCCTAAGGATCGCTACAAAGAACCTAGTACCCGGCCAAAGGGTCTATGGGGAGAGAATATTCAACTTTGAGGGTGTCGAGTATAGGGAGTGGAATGCCTATAGGAGTAAGCTGGCGGCAGCACTACTAAAGGGGCTCATAGAGCTTCCCGTGAAGGAGGGCGATAGGATACTGTATCTGGGCATAGCTAGTGGCACTACAGCGAGCCACATAAGCGACATTATAGGGGCTAAGGGGCGGATCTATGGTGTAGAGTTCGCCCCGAGGGTCATGAGGGACCTGCTAACGGTGGTGAGAGATAGGAGAAACATTTTCCCGATACTAGCGGACGCCCGCTTCCCAGAGAAGTATAGACACCTTGTGGAGGGTGTTGACGGGCTCTACGCCGACATAGCTCAGCCCACCCAGGCTGACATAGTGGTTAGGAATGCCAGGTTCTTCCTCAGGGAGGGAGGCTACCTGCTACTCGCAATAAAGGCTAGGAGCATAGACGTCACTACAGAGCCAAGCGAGGTCTATAGGAAGGAAGTGGCGACCCTGAGGGAGGGAGGGTTTGAGATAGTAGACGTTGTACACCTAGACCCCTTCGATAGAGACCACGCTATGATATATGCCAGGTTTAGGAGGAAATAGGCTTGAAGCCTGAAGCCGGGGAGGAGAAGGTATCAGCGGCTAAGATAGTCAGGCAGGAATACCTTAGGTCCACTCGTATGCTACAAGCCAGCTTACCAGCCGAGTCTGTGAGCCTCTATGAAGCCTCTAAAGGGAGGCTGACTGTGAAGCTTCACAGTGGCGAAGTCCATGTAATGGATGAAGGCGAGGTTAGGAAACTACTTGAGGTGGTACCCCCCTATTTTTGGAAGCTAGTTAAAATCCCCGTGCTACTTAGGTATGAGAAGCCCGGGGGAGGTCCTTCCCAGTACACGGTAATGGGTGATTCCTGGCAGAGAAGGCTCGTTGAGATAATGCTTAGAGGCGACTTCTCAGAGTCAGGCTTAGATGCATTAACGGTGTCCGACTTCAAGAAGATAGCCTCCAAGTACCCAAGCCTGATATTCGTGAGCATCTCCCTCTAAAGAGGCAGGACAAACCTTTAATCCCTATACCCCCCATCCACTGGGGAGGGCCTGGGAGGCTTGCTGAAGAAGGCCTTCATAGGTAGCCTCGTTGAAAGGAAGAGCGAGCTGGTAGGCTCCCAGGTGGTAGTATGCGGGTGGGTTCACAGGATAAGAGACCTGGGCAAGGTCAAGTTTCTCGTCTTAAGGGATAGGACGGGCTTCATACAGGCTACCCTTAAGGCTGGAGTGACTCCTAGCGAGGTTCTCGAGGAGGCCGAAAGGATTAAGCTAGAATCCGTTGTATGCGTCGAGGGTCTACTCTCAGAGGCTCCTACCAGGGAGGGAGTGGAGGTTAAGGTAGAGAACCTCAAGGTATTGTCTATACCTGTGGAGCCCCTACCCTTAGAGCCTGGAGAGTCGGATAAGGCTGCCTTGCCCGTAAGGCTTAAGTATAGGTGGCTTGACCTAAGAAATCCTAAGGTCTCTTCTATATTCGAGTTCGAGGCTTTCGTAGCCAGGGTCTTTAGGGAGTACTATGCCAGCCAGGGCTTCGTAGAGATATTTACTCCTAAGATAGTTGCCGCTGGCACCGAGAGCGGTGCTGAAGTGTTCCCCGTACTCTACTTCGACAAGACAGTATACCTCGCACAGAGCCCACAGTTCTACAAGCAATTTGCGGTGATTGCCGGGCTTGAGAGGGTCTTCGAGATAGGCCCTGTATTTAGGGCTGAGCCGCACCATACAACAAGGCATTTAAACGAGTATCACAGCCTAGACATAGAGCTTGGCTTCATAGAGAATTACCACGACGTCATGAGCTATGTTGAAGGATTCTTTAGAGAGCTGGCAAAGAGAATGGAGGAGGATAACACGGCTAGAAAAGCTTTAGAAGTTCATGGAGCGGAACCTCCCAGGATCCCAGCTTCAGGGATACCCAAAGTAAGAATCAGGGAGGCCTACGAGATCCTTAGAGAAAGATATGGCAAAGTCATACCGGAGGGCGAGGACCTGGATAGCGAGGCTGAGAAGCTTATGGCCTCCTACGCAAGGGAAGAGTATGACAGCGACTTCGTATTCATAATAGAGTATCCGTGGAGAGTTAGGCCCTTCTATACGATGAGGATAGACTTCGAGCCAGAGTGGACATACAGTTTTGACCTTCTATTCAGGGGCCTAGAAGTCGTCACGGGAGGTCAAAGAGAGCACAGGTATGAGAGGCTCGTCGAGAACTTAGAGTCTAAGGGCCTTAAGAAAGATGACTTCCAGTTCTACCTAGACTTCTTTAAGCATGGAGCCCCGCCTCATGGAGGTGCTGGTATGGGTCTCGAGAGGATTGTAATGCAGAGCCTGAAGCTACAGAACGTCAGGGAGGCTAGGATGCTGCCGAGAGATACTGAGAGGGTAGTGCCTTAGGGGCTTACACTCTCCTTAACACTTAAATTTAATTGTCCCCTAGGGATAGAATACCATGTGGGTGCCCGAGGTGGCTTCCGACGTTACATTCCAGGACGTCTTACCCGCCATATTATTCCAGGCTAGTGGCGGCCTTATACTAGGGTTCGCCACCGGCTATGCCTTGAAGAAGGCTCTTAAGCTGGCTTTGCTAGCTTTAGGGGTCTTCACAGTAGGCCTCCTAGCCCTGGAATACTACGGCGTTATATCTGTAAATTACGATAAACTGGCATTACTAGTCGAGAGGGCTCTCAGCGGCGCGCAGGCTACAGCAGCTAGCTTCCAATCCCATATAATAGCGAATATACCATTCGCATCCACGTTCCTCGCGGGGGTAGCAATAGGGTTCAAGTATGGCTAGTCCTATAATAACGAGGGGAACAGGTCTAAGGGCCATCGCTCCTCCAGCAAGCCCCTATACAAGTCTAAATGCGCCCTAGCAATCCTAGGCCATTGGGTTTCGGCAGCGTAGGCGAAAAGCTGGGAGCTGTATGCCGAGGCTAGCTCATAATTGTCCACAACCCACTCGATCCTCGCTGCCAACAGCTCTGGGCTCCTTGGAGGCACTGTCAAGTTAGGAGCATACTGGTATAGCTCTATTAGCCGGGGTACCCTAGTGCCTACTAGGGGCTTAAGACTACCCATACTTAAGTGAAGGATGCCACTCACACTATACTTCCCAGGCCTATCTTTATAGGGTAGCACTACCACGTCGGAGGCCGCCGCCAACATCAATATTTCGTCGCCGGAGAGATACCTGTCTAGGACCTTAACCCTCCCCCGCATTGAAGGTAGAGAAGCCACATCAATGCCCACAGGCTCCCCAGCAACTATCAGAGTAAAATTACGATCAGTTAGAGCTATAGCCGATAACAAAACCTCTAAGCCCTTATCAGGCCTCAGGAACCCTGGAGTGGCGAGGATAATACCCTCAATGTCTGCGGGATCGAGACCAAGCCTTTCTAGCAACTTCTCTCGCGGGTGGCCCAGGTAGGGGTTAATTAGTGTCCCGTGAGGTATCTTAAATATCTTAGAGAGGTTGAAGCCCTGAGTCTGCAACTCAAATTCCTGGAGGAAACTATGGACTATGACGCCGTGTAGGAGAGACGCTTCCTTTTGAGCCTCAAGCGTCTCTTCGTCTTTGGACGTCCTATGGTATACCGTGTGGAGTGTTACCAAGGCTATGGAAGCTAAGCCTTCTTTAACGGCTCTAAGCGCTGCTCTGAAGACACCCGGGTTCCTACCAAAAATGCCATATTCATGTTGTATGTGGATTACATCGACTCCCCCTACATCCTCTAACGTCTCGATCACACCGCTATAACCCGACTCGCCTCTATCAAAGCTTGGTATAATTGTTATCGAGGCTTCGTTATCATTGTACTTCTTCCTCGTAGCCTCCCGGCTAGCTATCACGTAGATGTCAGTTGAGGGTGAGATAGTCCTCATGGCTAAAGCTAGCATCCTAGTATACTCTCCCACTCCACAATGCACTGGAGGATATCTTGATATAAATGCTATTTTAAGAGCCAAGCTTCCAGCCCCAATGACTATCTAGAGGGTGGGGGGTTGAAATCGCTGACTTCCCCACAAAAGATGTGTGTCTAGACTGTAAAAACGACGTTCTAGCCGGCCTCTTCTCCCGCAGGAACCGTTTCCAGGATCATGCCTACAGAGAGGAGTACACTCGATACTAGTGATAGAATAAACATGGTTATGTAAATCCTCATTATAGAAGCCTGGGCTGAGAATGATGCTATCGCCTCACCCGCTAGGTCTAGGGTTAACGTTGATAGAACCCCTGAAAGGTGGCCTAGAAATGCTGATAGTAGGAGGAAGCCGATGGTCTGGAAGAGATAGCTTCTCTCCCCAGTCTCCCTGTAAAGCCTGAAATAGCTGTATGGCACGAGTAATGTCATTAGGCTCAAAGCTAGGAGAGTAGCCGAGCCAGCGTTGACCAACAGCCTCGCTCTAGCTTCCTCAGCCTCGCCTAGAGGTCCTCTAACCATAGTCGCTGTAGCTACTGTTGCACCCAGAGATATTAGGCCTATCACTATAGCTACAGCTAAGATAAGGTAGCTCCTACTCCCTAATATCTCCCTCAAATAAATTACTATAGATTTATACACCAATAGTATTAAGCCGGCAATTAGCAATGCCTTGGATACCACTACTAGGAACAAGTCTAGGCCTGAAGGCTGATATACTTCAGGCGAGGCTAACGCTGCCAGATTGCCGAAAAGATATACCGGAGGCCCCCTAAACGGGAGCAAATCCAACATGAGTGCGAACGCTAAGCCTGAAGGGTTCTCGAAGCCGAAGGCACCCCTATATATTAAAATCAAATTGATCTTCTTCGAGTGATAGTATAGCGCTGCTAGGAAGGAGAGAGATAGTAGTAAGAAAGCCAGCCCCCTAATTATATTCTCTCTCGTCCTATAGGCGTAATATAGCGAGAAAGTTATGACTGAGAGGCCTGCGAACACGAATGCTAGCATTGCCAGCATGAACTCACTTATAAGCACGCCAGTCACCCCCGCCGAGTCACTCTAGATACCCTCTATAAAGACACAAGCTATTTAAGCTATCCATGCAACCTGAGAGGATATCTCTCATACCCTACGCAATTACCCTTTTAACCTTTATTTGTCGCAAGCTTGCAAAAGTAGAGAGTTGCAGAGTATGGAGCCGGGGCCGGGATTCGAACCCGGGATCAACGGGTCTCTACGGCCCCACTCGGGGATCTCTCGCACTCTGCAGCCCGCCGCCTTCGACCGCTCGGCCACCCCGGCGTCCATTATATTCTCTTCTGCTTCGGAGGGCTTCAAGTTTTGCTGCCTTAGTTTAAGGCTTCCTTTCGAGGGCTGAGGCTACTACCTTTAATGCGTCCTCTATATCGCTCTTAAACGCCATCTCAACTATACTATGAGCGTATCTTACCGGTATGCCGAGGGCCACCGACGGTATGCCGCTTCTTTGAAGTGCTGCCGCATCTGTGCTGCCTCCCGCTGTAGACACTGTTATCTTAACACCTGCCTCCCTGGCCGAGTTTAATATCCACTCTCTCAAGCCTGGCGGAGCTATGTACTGGTTATCAAGGGCCCTAAGTACCGGGCCCCCGCCTGGTTTAACGTCGCCTGTTATTTCCTCTCTACAGCAAGCCATCGTGTCTACTATGAGGGCGGCGTCTGCCTTAAACTTTGAAGCTATGAACTGGGCTCCTCTCAAGCCTACCTCTTCTTGCACAGTCCACGCTAGCAAGACTCTCCAGTTAGGCTTAATTTCTCCCTCAGCGATCATCTCTGCTATAGCTAGTAGTATGGCCACTCCAGCCCTGTCGTCTAAGCTCCTTACAGCAACAGCCCTGCCTCCTCCAAGCTCTATCCACGATTTAGAGAATACTGCTGGATCTAGGATCTTGATCCCAATCTCCTCCGCTTCCTCGCGGCTAGTAGCTCCAACGTCTATCCTTAGCTCCCTCCAGGATGGAACCTTCTGAGCATCCTTCTCGTCCTGCAGGTGCGGAGGCGTAATCCCTATAACCCCCGGAACCACTCCCCTAGAGGTTAATATTTCAACTTGACTTCCAGGCAATACTCTATCATCAATTCCTCCGAGCTTCCTGAATGTGAGGAGCCCCTCCTCTGTTATACCAGTCACAACTAACCCGAGCTCATCCATATGGGCGGCAACTACTAGCGTAGGACCTTCGCCAGCTTCAGCCACTACATTACCCATATTATCTACTACCGGGCTGAAACCTAGTTCCCTAAGCTTGGAAACAATGAATTCCCCCACCATGCTCTCAAAGCCGCTTGGACCCGGTATCTTTACTACCTCTCTCAGAAGCGCTATAAGGTTCCTTCTATCCAAGCCCTTAGCACCCCGAAGAGCGTTTCAGCATCACAGTTTTTAAGCCCCTTCATGGTTAAAGGGTATTACACGGGTATAGAGGGTAGGGTAGATATCGACTGGAAAGACGGAGAGCCCCTCTACTATGGGGTGAACTGCTAGAATAGGGTGATGCGTTTGGGACTATACACTGCTAACGTTAAAACCGTCTTAGAATCTCTTTCTTGGAGCAGAGGTATCTATAGGTACTCGTGCCCTAACTGCGGCCGCTCTAACACGGAATCAAGGCTTTATTATGGACTACCATGTCCTAGATGCCTTCCTAGCAAAGAGGCTGCAAAACTGATTAATGAGTATGGAGAGAAAATCCCTGTAAAAGCCATATATGAGGCTCTAAACAACGGAGAAGGCATTCTCAGTGTCTGCAGGAAGGTAGCCGTTGAAAGGGATGTCGAAGCTGCAAGGGAGGTCCTAGAAAGGTTTGGAGCGAGCGACGACGGGAACCCTGTAACATCGGCTTTGAAGATTTGCGAGAATGCCCGGGGTTACGAAAGAATATATAGTCTTCATGCCGAGGCGGAAGAGCTAGAGAGGTTCTTCGAGAGGGCTATAGGCTCTCAGCCTTGGGGCGCTCAGAGAACGTGGATTAAGAGGATCGTGAGGGGGGATAGCTTTAGCATTATAGCTCCTACAGGCACGGGGAAAACTACCTTCGGGGCTGTAGTAGCAGTATACCTGGCGTGCCGTAAGGACGGTAGGTCTTTCTTCGTTGTACCCACTAGCACGTTAGCTAAGAACCTGTATGAGAAGGTGTTACAGATAGCTGAGAAAACCGGATGCGGTCACATAACTGTTCTTGGAAGGTTTGGGAGGCTTTCCCCCAAGGCTAGGGAAGAGCTAGATGCTAAACTTAGAAGAGGTGATTTCCATATAGCAATAACTACTGCAGCCTACATGGTGAAGAACGCTGAGGGTATAGCTAAGGGCTTGAAGGAGAATGGTGTTGGGCTTAACCTTGTATTTGCAGACGACGTTGACGCCGTCATTAAGAGTTCAAAGAGCGTGGACGCAATACTAAAACTAGTAGGATTCGAACAACACCACCTAGAGCTAGGCGAGGAGCTACTATCCCTCATAAGGCTGGAGGCTAGGCTTGAGTCGAGACTCATAGCCTTGAGAAGGAGGATTGAGAGGCTTAGAAGGAGGAGGTGGGAGGTTGAGAGGAGGAGTAACGCGAAGAAGAATGAGGGTAATAAGAGGCTTGAGGAGGAATTAAAGACCGTAGAAAGCGAGCTAGAAAAACTTGAATTAGAGCATAACATGTTATCGAAAGAGTTAACAGAGAAGGTTAAGGCAAGGATAAAGTCGATCCGGAAAGAGCTAGAGAAGGCTAGGAGTAATGCTGCCTCACTAGTAGTAAGTACTGCCACAGGAAGGCCCAGGGGTAGGAGAGTCAGGCTGTTTAGAGTACTACTCGGTTTCGAGGCTGGTGGAGGCGGTGATATCGGCCTACGCAATATAATAGACTCGTATGTGCTCCCCGGGCCCGAGGGTGTAGAAGGGATAGTCTTAGACCTTGTGTCGAGGCTGAGGGATGGGATACTGGTCTTTGTGCCTATGGATGAAGGTGCTGAGAAGGCTGAGGAGCTAGCGAAACTAATAGAGGAGCGTGTGGGGGTCAAGGCGAGGGCTGTTCACGCCAAGCTAAAGTCTAGGGAGTACACTAAGATCCTAGACGAGTTCAAAGAGGGGGAAGTCAACGTTATAGTAGGCGTTGCAACCTACTATGGCCTCCTTGTCAGGGGCTTGGACATGCCTACTAGAGCTAAATATGCGATCTTCGCTGGAGTGCCTAGACATAGGTTCACAAGCGACATAGGAGACCCGTACCCGGCAAGGCTCCTAAGGCTGCTGACGCTCTTAGCAGAGGCCCGGCCTCCAAGGGAGCTTAGCAAGGAGGAGGCTAGGGAGCTAGAGGAGTTTAAGCAGAAGGCTAGGAGGCTTGCAGCGAGGCTTAGGAGGCTAGTTAGGGAGGCGAGTCCTCAGAGGCTCCGCATGCTAGCGGAAGAGGCTTTAAGCTACCTGAGGGGACCTGTTAAAGGGGAAACAAGCCTATCCCATCCAGTCTCCACCATACTAGAGGCATACAGGCTTCTAAGGGAAGCGTTAGGTAAGGAGTATGTTTGGGAGGCTCTTAGCACCCTCGAGGTAGGGGTATCGAAGGAGGATGGGAAGCCCGTGCTCCTAGTCCCTGACGCCCCCACGTACGTTCAAGCTAGTGGCAGGACTAGCAGGCTCTACGCAGGCGGGATAACTCTCGGCCTCAGCATTGTAGTTGTAGACGATGAAAGGGTGTTCGAGGGTCTAAAGTCTAGGTTAAGGCTCCTAGTCGAGACTGAATGGCTAAGACTTTACAGGAAGGATGGTTCCTGGTTCTTTGAGGATGGTAGGAGCCTAGAGAGCGTTAGAGACGCCATCGAAGAAGAGAGGAGGAAGGTTGTAAGGCTGAGGGAGGCTGGAGCTAAGATAGGTAACCTTGTTAAGAGCACCCTCCTCGTAGTAGAGTCGCCTAACAAGGCTAGGACTATAGCAAGGTTCTTCGGTCAGCCTAGCGTGAGGATAATGCCTGGGGGCCTTAGGGTCTACGAGGTGTCTACGGGAGATAGGATACTTATGGTTGCTGCGAGCGGGGGCCATGTATACGACCTTGCTAAGAGCGCTCTCGTGGAGGAGGAGGTGCTATTCGAGAATGCTCCCAAGGAGCTAGGAACTCTGATGGGCGACGTCTTCGGCGTTCTCAGGGTTAAAAGGCCTGGGAGCGCTAACGAGGACTTCATAGCAGTTTATACAACCCTTAAACGGTGTGGGCCCTGCGGCTATCAATACGTAGATGAAGGGCTTGATAAGTGCCCGAGGAAGTGGTGCAACTGGGCTGACATATTAGACTCCAAGTCCACTCTAGAGGACCTACGCCTCCTAGCATGGGAGGCTGACGAGGTTCTCATCGGGACGGATCCGGATACTGAGGGAGAAAAGATAGGGTGGGATGTACTCTTAACACTAATACCATATAACAGGAACTATAGGAGACTGGAGTTCCACGAGGTAACCAAGAAGGCTATACTAGAAGCACTCAAGAACCCGAGGAGCTTTGACTGGAACCTTGTTGACGCTCAGATAGTTAGGAGAGTTGAGGATAGGTGGATAGGATTCACCATATCGCCACTCTTATGGTGCCACTTTTGGCCGAAGGTGTACTGCGCTAGCGAAGCGTCTATCTCCGCGTCGCCATCGTCAGAAGAAGGGCAAGAACTTGAAAAGACCCTGCCATACTATGAAGAAAGGATGTGTAAGCCCATTACAAGGGGAGATAGGGAAACGGAGGTCCTAGAAAGGCTAGGATTTAGGTATAGGCCTAACTTCAACCTGAGCGCTGGTAGAGTTCAAACCCCCGTGTTGAAGTGGATTGTAAATAAGAGTATACTTGCTAGGAGACGGATCGATGAGGCAGAGATAACCGTGAGCCTGGGAGATTCGAGGCCTTTGAATATAGTTTATAGGCCTCCTAGGATAGAGGCTGCAATCCACGTGATAATGGGAGGCCGCTCTAACCACTCGCTCTGCGGGCTCCCTCCAGAGTATAGGCTAGATGAGGAAAGGCTTAGAGAGTACCTTAGAGAGTACTTGCCAGAGGAGGGTAAAGATGGAGCGGGCGGTGCTAGGCTTGAGGGATCCAGAATCGTCTTCATAGTAGACAAAAAGAGCCTTGACGAGATAGTGAGGAACTTTAGAGACTACTTTAAGAAAGCTAAGACAAACCGTGTAGAAGTGGTGCTGGAGGTCCTAGACTCGAAAATCGTGGAAGTGGACCCTCCGTCACCCTATACTACCGATACTCTACTCCTAGACGCTAACAGGTATCTGAGACTCAGCGCTCCCGAGACTATGAGGCTCGCTCAGGACCTATTCGAGTGGGGCCTTATAACATACCATAGAACAGACTCTACGAGGGTAAGCGAGAGAGGCATTTTCGTGGCCCGTGAGTGGCTTAGCAACCTAGCTGAGAGGGAGGGGCTCAGGCTTGAGGACATATTCGCTCCAAGGACCTGGGGTGAGGGCGGGGCTCACGAAGCCATAAGGCCTGTGAGGCCCGTAGACTCAGAGACTCTTAAAGCCTTGATAGCTGAGGGAGAGTTGGAGTTGGAGAGGTTTACTGAGAGGCATGCAAGGCTCTACGACCTCATATTTAGGAGGTTCATGGCTAGCCAGATGAGGAAGGCTAGGGTGAAGCAGCTCAAGGTGAGGGTTTCTGCGGACCCCTACATACCCCCAGGCTACTCCTTCACCATCGACGTGCCGGTAGCCGTAGGGGTTGATGGTGACAAGGCGTCTATGGGCTTTGCCCTCATCTTTAGGGAGGGAGTAAACGTTTACCCAGAGCTATCTAAGCTTGAAGAGAAAGGGAAAACTGTAGCCTTGGCAGAGGCTAGAGTGGGTAAGGGTAACCTAACCTTCTACTACACGCAGGGCGAGGTTGTCCAAAAGATGAAGAGAAAGAGGATCGGAAGGCCTAGCACGTACGCCAAGATAATCGAGGTGCTGCTTTCAAGGGGGTATGTGGCCGAGCCTCCCCAACTAAATGCCCTAGTGGCGCGGAGACGAGGTATATGGACGTGCAAGTACCTCAACGACCTACTAAGAACCCCCGGCGCATTATACGACATTGACGACCCCAGCATAATGAGTGTTTTAATGAGGATCCCAGACATGGTCTCCGAGGAGAGGACCTCCCAGCTCCAGGACCAGATGGACGCTATAGAGAGAGGTGAAGCTGGTAGAAGGGATGTACTGGCTAGAGTCTACAGCGAGGTTGCGCCCCTAGCAAGCTTGATCGTGGAAGCGGAGAAGGCTGCGGGAGGCGGGGCTCTTATAAACCGTGAGGGTAGGAAGAAGCTTGGGGCGTCGGAGGCGGGCGCAGTCTCACGCTGGAAGAAGTCTTTCATAGCGTGTGTTTCCATGGCTATGGAGAGGCCTAGGGAGGGGTGAGGGGGTGTGAGGATAATAGTCTTACACGCTAGAGTCAAGATGGGCGCTAAAAGGAGTAATATTCGGAGGCTCGGCATGCTGATCGAGAGAGTTATGAACGAGGTTCCAGGCCCTGTAGACATGATTGTTCTTCCCTCGTACCCCTTTACGGGCCCTATAATAGGTTACTACAACAAGACTAAGGTCCAAACGAAGCTTAGAGAGTTTGCGGAAAAGGTTACTGAGAGGCCTGGCTCGGTAGGACCTTCGGTTAACTTTATGAGTAAGTGGAGCTGGGAATATGGAGTCTATCTTATGGGCGGGCCTATAATAGAGAGGGCGGGTCCTAGGCTTTACCTCACAACCGTTATAACCTCGCCTGAGGGGGGTGTGTGGGGTAAGTATAGGAAGGTCCACTTGACGAGAGACGAGGTAGAGGCTGGGATAAGCTATGGCAGAGAGCCTGGAGTCTTCAAGCTCAAAGGTAACATGTCTGTGGGGGTTTTCATAGATGAGGACCTAGCTCTCCCAGAACTATTTAGAGCCATGCAGATCTATGACGTTAACGTGATAGTGGGGGGCATGATGCCCTATAACAGCGAGGTCCTAGGAAGGATAGTGGAGTACGATGGCGGCATAATAACTATGGATACAAACATTATAAACAACTTCCTAATAGCGCGTTCGAGGGAGGTAGGTGTACCCATAATACTTGTAGGCGGCATTTTAGACCTTGGTTCCTCGGAAACCATAGCCTTCATGGAGACTGTGCCTGTAGACCCGGATGACGGCGTAATTAAGAGTAAGTCTTACGGCCTGACAGACGATGATGAACACATGATAGTAGAGGTTGATAGGAATAATAGCTCTTCTAGGCCCGCTCCCGAAGCTGCTTTAAGACTCTTCAAAGCGCTTTTGTGTAGAAATAAGAGAAACACGTTTAACGCGGGAGGAAACGAAATATACTAGGGTATCACGTGGAAACAGTAGGTTCTCTTCTCACACCTACATAATGCATCTAGTGACTACTTCGTAATCCTCCACTCACCCTTTAACGGTGTTAAAGCTTATCTAAGCCGGCCGAATAGTATTCTAGTGGGTGGAAGGATTTGTCTACTGTAATGCATACTAGGCGTGTCCAAAAGCTTGGGGGGAGTAGCCTTGTCGTAACCCTCCCTAAGAACTGGGTTAAGCGTATGAATGTTAAGGCGGGGGATAACCTTATAGTTGTTGATGAGGGCGAGTATCTTAAGATCATGCCTGCCCATATACCCTCCAATTCTAGGAGCCTTTCCCTAAAGCTTACTCATACTCTCTCTAAGCCAGATAACATAAAGCTTATGGTATCATGTTCTTACATTCACGGTTACGATAAGATACTTATATACAATGATAAGATACCTAAAACCCTTAGGGGCTCTGTTAAGAGCGTCAAGTCTGATACTGTAGAGAAAATAGAGGATGTAGTAGTAACCGATGACATGGTAGTTATAGAGTTGAGCAAGGGAGAAGAGGCACCTTTACACTACCAGTTCAAGAAGCTAGCTAACATTATAAATAGTGCTATAGATATGGTTTACTCCAACAACCTCGAGGCCGCTAGAAGCGCTATTTCAAAGGCTGGCACAGTAATAGAGGACATCTTAAGGAGCGCCTCGAAGGCCGAAACAAGCTTCTGTGAGCCCTCTAAAGCCAGCATGGCCCTAGGGGCAATGATAACCCTTCCACGCATCCTATCCGAGGTCATAGAAACCTCTACACGACTACCTGTAGAAGAGAGGAGGATGCTGCTGGAGAAGCTTAGAAGGGTCCTCCTAGAGCTGTTGGGAGGCCTTTCAAGCCATAGTACTAAGAGGATAGAGACAGCATCCCTAGAGAGCTCTAAACTCGCAGATGACGCCCTAAAGGCTAGTGATAGAGAGTTTGCAGCATATCTAAGAAGCGCCGCTTACCTAATAGATACCATCGCTAGAACCTCCATCTGCGGATTAGCAATAGAAGATAATCTAGCTTAGACCCCTTAACCCCCCAAGCGCTATTACATGATAGGAGAAAGTATCTTCTCTTCCATTTTTATAGTGGCCCCTAACCTCCTCGGGTTCGCTCATCACGTTTCAGCAGCGATCAGGCCAAGGCATCGGGGGCCACCGTTAAGGGTTTATCCGAGCTTAGCCAATAAACCTTAAACCGTAATTTGACTATCGTCTATAGACGTAACTCTCTTATACCTAAGATTTATCTATAGACGCTAACCCATATACAGATAGTGGGGGTGAAGCCCTGTGCAAGCAGCCGTGGAACGTAGGGTCCTAAGACTATTTGTTATGAATGCTGTTAGAGTTGACGACGAGCTAGCTCTAGACTTTTACATGGCAGAGTTTTACGGGGTAGGAGCTTAATTACCGAAAACTAAGCTTATATATAGTGGCCTGCTCGCCCGTTGATTAGCGGTCGCTTAAGGGGAAACGGTCTTCACCGCCTCATGGAGGCTCTGTCGACCGTCGTCCGCTCATCCCGATATACCAAGTTTTTAAAGGCTAACCCTAATATCTTAGCCCTTGGCGGTGAGGCTACTTGGCCCTTTCCTGGTATCCCGAGGGCTTCGACCCGCTAGACCTTAGGCAGGCCGTTGAAAAGGCCTTGGAGCTTGGAGCCTCGTATGCTGAAGCTAGGCTTCATATAAAGTTCGGCGAAGGACTCTCACTTTTAAACGATAATGTTATAGGAGGGGGGCCTAGGTTTTCAGGGGGTGTCGCTGTCAGGGTCATAGTAGATGGGTCTCTAGGCTTTGCATCCACGTCGAGCTGGGATAAGGGTTCTGTATTGGATGCAGTAGAACGCGCAGTAAAGTCCGCAAGATCCCTCGCCAGGCTGAGCGGTAAAGTTACTATGTCCGAGGAGAGGCTTGGAAGGGCTAGCTACGAGGTTAAAGTGAGGGTTAAGCCTTGGGATACTAGCTTCGAGGACAAGGTTAACTTCCTACTTGAAGTTTCTAAGAGTCTTGAACCTGGTAAGGCTAGTTTGGATTCAAAGTTGATAGCTTACCGCGATGATACTGAGTACAAGTACCTCGTTACCAGCGATGGGGGTGAGGTCGAGAGCCTGGTACCGAGGGTCGAAGTCTTCTATAATATGGCGGCTAGCTATGAGGGTTCAAGGGCTAATAAGTGGGGGGAAGTGGGAGGCTCTGGAGGCTTTGAGCTTTTAGACGAACTAGGCTTGAAGGGGAGGCTTGAAGAGGACCTACAGTCACTTGAGGTTGCACTTACGAGGGGGGAGAAGCCCCCTAAGGGGGTCATGGACGTCGTGATATCCCCGGAGATAGTGGGGTTAGCGCTCCACGAAAGTATTGGTCACCCGAGCGAGGCCGATAGGGTGCTTGGTAGAGAGGCCGCTCAGGCTGGGAGGAGTTATAGGGAGTACATTGGGGGTAGGATTGGGAGTGAGGTTGTAACCGTGATAGACGACCCTACAGTGCCGGGGAGCTCAGGCTTCTATCTATACGACGATGAGGCTGTGCCGGCTAGGCCTAGAATCCTTATTGACAAGGGGCTGCTGGCGGAGCTTCTTCATAATAGGGAGACTGCGGCGGTTATGGGTGTTAGGAGCAATGCTGCAGCTAGAGCCTCAAGCTTCCGGGGAGAGCCTATAGTCAGGATGGCTACTACCTATATGGCGCCGGGCGACTACACGTTTGATGAGCTGGTTGAGGGTATACAGGAAGGCGTGTACCTGAAGAACTATATGGAGTGGAATATTGACGAGTGGAGGCTTACAGCTAGATACGTAGGACTCGAAGCCTACCTCATAAAGGGTGGCAAGGTCGAAAGGCCCGTTAGGAACGTAGTGCTCCAGATACCTACACAGGATTTCTATTCTAGGATAGACGCTGTGGCTAAGGACCTACGCTTCTACCCCGGCCTATGTGGCAAGGGCGAGCCAATGCAACCACTGCCGGTATGGATGGGCGGGCCCCATGTAAGGCTTAGGGGGGTGAGGGTGGGATGAGGGACCCTCTAGGCGAGGCCGAGAGACTGCTAGAAAGGCTCTCTAAGAAGTTCGACGAGGCTGCAGTTAAAGTCTCGATAGTAGACTCTGTTATGGTCAAGGCTTCTCGTGGTAGTGTTAGCGTGGTTCAAAGCTGGAGGGATGAGGATGCGGACGTGTACATTGCTAAGGGAGGGAGGATCTACGTAGCGTCAACGCAGCTTCCTAGCGTTGAGAGAGTTATTAAGGCTGCTGAGACTATAGTCGAGAGGCTCCAACCCTCTAAACTCTACGCTCCCCTCCCTGAGCCCAGCGGCGAAAGCTGTATGAAGGTTGACCCCCAGCTTGAAAAGTCTGTCGAGGAAAGAGACTACGCGAAGCTAGCCGCACTTCTAGGCGTTGACTCTGGCTTAGACGTCTCTGGAATGACTATGATCTACATTGTGAGAGAGGCCCTGGCTACGAGCAAGGGTGCTAGGCTATCCAGGACGGTAAGCGGGTTTGAGGGGTACGTTAGGGTCTTCAAGGAGAGGGAAGTTAGCGGGCAATGGTCCTGGGCCTCTACAAGTCTTGATGAAGGCCTTGCGAAAACAGCCTTCGAGAAGGCCGAGGGGATAGCGGGGGAATGTGTATCGCTACCCAGGGAGCCTCTCGGGGAGGGCTCCTATAGGCTCCTCTTCTCCCCGATGACTGCAAGCCAGTTATTAGAGTATGTAGCATCCTCGGCTCTAGCAGGCTCGGTGATCACAGGCTCCTCCTTCCTAGCGGGGAGCAAGCCGGGTGATGCAGTGGCTTCCGAGGCCCTCACAATAGTCAGTACACCTAGGGACCAGGACCTGCCAGGCTACGCTACGTTTGACGATGAGGGTGTGGCGGCTAGGGATATAGCCTTTATAGATGGCGGAGTGTTCAAGACGCTTCTACACAACACTAAAACCGCTAAGGTCCTAGGCGGAGAGTCCACCGGTAATGGGGGCTGGATCTTCCCCAGGCTCTTCAACCTAGAGGTTAAGCCTGGCGACTTAAGCGAGGATGAGGTCTTCGAGGCTCTAGGCTCGGGAGTCTACATAACAAACAACTGGTATACGAGGTTCCAAAACTTCCTGGAAGGCACATTCTCCACTGTGCCTAGAGATGCAGCATTTACAGTGAAGGGGGGGAGACCGGTAGCCTGCGTGCCAGGCTTTAAGATAAGGGTTGAGGGTAGCCTCAAGACTATGATCAAGGGTGTTGAGGCCCTCACCAGGGAGCGGTATAGGATAAAGTGGTGGGAGGTCGAGACACCCACTAAGTCGCCCTACATGATCGTCTCCGAGAATGGAGGTTTAAGAGTTAGGAGGGCCTAGAAGCCCTCTAACGCCTTCTTTACCGCTTCCGCGAGGGGGCTACCAGCCGACTCTAGCGCTTTTTCTAGCCTCTCTAGGGCCCTCCTATAAAACTTCCAGGCATATCCGCTGCTGGCGAACTCCCTATCCCCCAGGGGGTCCTCGACGCCTGCTAGGCCTGCTACGAATGCTGGCAAGCCCCTCTCAAGCCCTAATCCATAGCCGCCTTCAAGCACAGCCACGATGCCGCGAGCTTTCTCCGCTATGAGCTTACCAGCCTCCCAGTAGAACCGTGAGCCCACATTCATCACAGTGAAATCATTGTCCCCCCTGTATGCATCGAAGCCTGCAGAGACTACTATGTACTGCGGCTTCACCTCTTCTAGTATATCCTCCACTATTGATAGCGCGTGTAGGTATATATCGTCGCCGGAGTAGGCGGGGGTGACAATGTTTATTTTAGACCCCCTACCGTCGCCCGAGCCTATATCCTCGGGGAACCCGACGCCAGGGTATATAGTTGCTGGATCCTGGTGTATGTCAACGTGTATTACATTAGGATCATCCCAGAATATTTCCTGGGTCCCGTTTCCATGATGCAAGTCAAAGTCAACCATTAAAACGGGCTCTCCAGCCTCCCTATAAAGAATCTTAGCGGCGAGAGCCGCAGTATTCACTATACAAAAACCATTGGTAGGAGCACCAAGCGCCCTGCCAGCTATACCTGCATGGTGGCCCGGGGGCCTACCAAGTATCAAAGCCGTACTCCCCTTCAAAGCGTCGCCTATAGCATCCTTCACGGCCCCGGCTAGCCTTTTGACCGCCTTAGGAGTCCCCGGCGATATGTAGGTGTCAGCGTCAATCCACTCCACCCCGTACACGCCCATAGAGAGTACACTCTTAAGGTAAGAAGGGCTATGGACTGCAGTGTATACTCCAGGGTCCCCCTCAGCGGGCTCCCTAAATTCTACTACACCCTCTAGGCCCCTTGACAGGCCATCAAGGGCTCTCTCTAACCTATCAGGGTTCTCGGGGTGGCTGTATGGGTCGGGGGAGTGGAGTTTGAAGTCATCGTGGTAGTATACTCTAACCCTCAAGGCACATGCACCCCTCGGTGATGCGGGGCCTCACCATCCCCCGTGTTGGGGTCTGCTGCCAGCCTGATCAGGGGTTCATCCTCATCGGGGCTCCACGCTATCCACTCCCTGGGGGGCTAAGCCTACCTCCGACTCCTCAACCCTCTCAGAGTACTTCTGCATCACCATGTAACACGCCATCACACTCCCAGCCAGCTCTAGGACGCTTGCAAGGCTAGTAAGCTTACCCAGAATATAGGCGTAGGCCGGGCTAGCCCCATCGATCACGGGGTCAACGCTAGTCTTCACGTCTAGGAGGGACTTGAGCCTCCAATGGGCTTCCTCTACCTTCTTAACGCTATAGGAGTCCATGTTAGTGGAGAGAGTGGCGAGGGCTACTTCAAGCATCTGCAGGAAAGCCTTAACCCTCTCCCTCTCATCCTCACTCATCCTATCCTTAAGCTCCACGATACTCCTACCAATATCGTGGAACTCCTCGACAGCAACCCCGAGCAGGGAGGCGTAGAGGAAGAGGTGTAGCCCTAGGACACTCTCCAGCCCGCCCCTAGCATCACTTAGAGACACGGTCCTCAAAAGCCTAAAACTATTCCTGAGAGCCTCAACCCTCAGAGTCTCAAGCTCCTCAACGCTAATCCCAGAATTAGGGTTAGAGTCTAAAAGCGAGATCAGCTTCTCCAGGAAATTAACAGTATGATTCCCAAGACCCTTAAAAGCAGTCCATGGATCCTCCATAGGGCTCTCGAGGTCTATAATGACCTGTTTACCCCTCCCCCTAACATAGATGTAGGGGAGTATCTTCATAACCCTCTCAAGCCTGCTAAGGACCTCCCGAGCAGTGCCCTGCCGAGGCGTGTCAACAATAATCCTATCCTGACCGAAAATAAAGCCGCAAAGCGAGACCCTCCCAATATGCATAACAACCCTCTTATGCTTACCATCAAACCTAACAATAGTCCTCTTCAAATAGTTTTTAGGCAAAATTATAAGCCTGTCACCCACATCCACAAGGGAGATAACATCCCCAACCTTAATCCCATTCCTCCTAGCCCACTCCTTAGGAATAGTCACGATAAGACTTGAAGCCCCAAGCCTTTGAACCTTACGGGGGATCAAGGTGAAAGTCCTAGCGGACTCTCCCGACACAGGAAGCCGCCCCCGCCTTAAATATACAGCACACTAAATCCTTTAAATACACCCCTCCCCCCACAACCCATAAACCGCAACCCACACCATCAAACACTTTCAATTCTATTTTATGGATTCCTTGAGGGAAACATTAAAAGGGCCCTATGCCGTCAACAGTAGTCTTTCAATTCCATTTTATGGATTCTTTTATGACTTCGATGTAGTTTGTGGAACGGTAAAGGTTGTATCTTTCAATTCCATTTTATGGATTCCTAGCCCGGGACGATGCTGGGGCGGCCCTGCTCGCCTGTAGCCGGGCTTTCAATTCCATTTTATGGATTCGCTGGTAGCCTCCACCCTAGGCGAGCTGGAGCGACTATTCCAGCACTACTTTCAATTCCATTTTATGGATTCAGAGGCCGAGCTGGGCTAGGGGGCTCCCCCTGAGCTTTGCTTTCAATTCCATTTTATGGATTCATGCCACCCAGCCTGCTCCATCTTTCCCTTCTAAGACTCCTCGCTTTCAATTCCATTTTATGGATTCAGCCCCCAT
>WAKF01000070.1 GCA_015523465.1 Aeropyrum sp. | reverse complement strand
TCTATAGGGTTCCTTGAGAGGATTAGGTCTACGTAGACCGCTATGCCATCAGCTTCTGAGGCTTCGAGAGCCTCTTTTATGGTTGCTTCGTGGGCTTCAGAGAGTACTGTCATAGCGTCAGCCCCAGCCTCCCCCGCAGACCTAGCCTCGAGCCCCCCGGCATCTACAGTCTTGGTATCAGCCACAACAGCCCTATCCCACCCTGCCACTCCCCTCAAAACGCCGACAGCGTCGTAGAGCCCTACAGATTTTATAAGGGGGGTGCCCGCCTCCAACACTATACGCCTATCGCTGGGCATTAGTGAAGCGATCCTGAAGGCCTCCCACAGACTGCCAGTATCCAAGGCGACCTGGAGCACAGCGTCACACTCCTCAATAACCCTACCAAGCCTCCCGGGCACCCTAGCCATAACCCTCCCCCAATCCATATCCCTCGGGCGACCGCAATACTATATCAAGCCTCACGTAAAAGCGGGTACTAGATCATCCCTTTAGACCGGCACTAAGCCTTTAAACCTGTGCATCACTGAGGGGCTCAGGGAAGGGGGGTGGAAGGCTATGGGCCTAGTTGAGGTTGAAGTTAAGGGCCTGAAGTTTAGGGTTGACGACACACTCAAGTATACTGATACTGACGAGTGGGTTAGGGTTGAAGGCGAAGTTGCTAGGGTTGGAGTTACAGATTACGCGCAGAAGGAGCTTAAGGACGTAATTGGAGTCGAACTCCCTGAAAGAGGCTCTAAGGTTAAGAAGGGCGACAGCGCCGCGACCATAGAGTCCATCAAGGCTACAGCCGACGTGTACTCGCCAGTCTCTGGCGAGATAGTCGAGGTTAACGAGAGGCTTTTAGAGGAGCCGGAACTCATAAACAAGGACCCCTATGGTGATGGATGGATATTTGCTGTAAAGATCGAGAACCCGTCGGAGCTGGAAGCTCTGCTAGACTACCAGGCCTATATAGAGAGTGTGAGAAAGAGGAAGGAAGGGGGTAAGTAGCGCTGGCTGGAAACCCTATAATGCAGTCTAAACAGTAAATGGCTCGGTTAACGGGGCTTTTTAAGTAAGTCTGCAGGCCATAAACTAAACTTGTGGAGGGGTCTCTGGGGTTGCCTGCCTTCGAGACTATTGAACACGACGTGGTGATCGTGGGTAGCGGGATAGCTGGTCTCCGGGCTGCAGTGGAGATTAAAAGGAGGTATGGTGAGAGGCTGAGTGTAGGGCTGATAAGTAAGATTCAGTTAATGAGGAGCCATAGTGTAAGCGCTGAGGGGGGTACGGCGGCTGTTATTTATAGGGAAGAGGGTGATAGTTTCGCTCTCCACGCGTGGGACACTATTAAGGGTAGCGACTTCCTGGCAGACCAGGATGCAGTGTGGATCTTTGTGAAGCTTATGCCCGAAGAGGTTAGGCTTCTCGAGCACTGGGGGATGCCTTGGAGTAGGAGGCCTGATGGTAGGCTGGCTACTAGGGCCTTCGGGGGTCATAGCTTTAAGAGGACGCTCTTCGCGGGGGATAAGACTGGTTATTACGAGATGCATACTCTCTACAACAAGCTTCTTCAGTACGATGGGTGGGAGAGGTATGATGAATGGTATGTGACTAACATTGTGGTTGAGGACGGCGAGTTCCGGGGGCTTTATGCCCTCAATCCCAGAGATGGTAACATATATCTATTCAAGGCCAAAGCCGCCATAATAGCTACTGGGGGCGCCGGCAGGCTATACAACTTCGCGACCTACGCTCACACGGTAACTGGAGACGGCTGGGGTATGGCTTGGAGGGCTGGAATACCTCTTAAGGACCCGGAGTTCTTCCAATTCCACCCAACAGGCCTAGTGCCGAGCGGTATACTGATAACGGAGGGTGCCCGGGGCGAGGGGGGTTATCTCCTCAATAATAAGGGCGAGAGGTTCATGCTCAGGAAGGACTGTGCTCCTAAGATGGCTGAGATAGCTCCTAGGGACATTGTGTCGAGGTGTATGATGAGGGAGATAATGGAGGGTAGGGGCTTCAAGGACGAGGTCTCAGGGCTCGAGTACGTGTTGCTAGACCTTAGGCATTTGGGGGAGGAGAAGATAAACGAGAGGCTACCGACTGTGAGGGAGATAGCGATAAAGTATGCGGGGATAGACCCTGTAGAAGAGCCGTTGCCCGTGAGGCCCGTAGCCCACTACACGATGGGCGGTATTAGAACTGACAGCTACTATAGAGTCCTAGACATGGATGGTAGGTGGATCAGAGGCCTGTTCGCCGCCGGAGAGGTGGCAGCGGCTAGCATACACGGCGCTAACAGGCTCGGGAGCAACAGCACGGCTGAGTGCCTAACTTCGGGTAGGATAACAGGGCTCCTCGCAGCAGAGTATGCCCTCAAGGCTGGCGAGGCTAAGGCCCCTGATAGGGAGAGGAGCCTGAGGGAGGAGGATTGGGTCTACGAGCTTGTTAGGAGGGAGAGCGGGATACCGACATACCAGGTTAGGAGGGAGATCAGGGATACGATGGGCCGGTACTTCTACGTTATAAGGGATGAGGAGGGGATGAGGCAGGGCCTTCTAACTATAGTTAAGCTTAGGAATCTGTTTAGGGAGAGGGTTTACGTTGAGGATAAGAGTAGGGTTTACAATACGGACCTCATAGCGGCCCTTGAAACAGCTAACATGCTAGATGCTGCCCTAGCAGTGGCCCAGGCGGCTCTCAATAGGGCTGAGAGTAGGGGTGCGCACTACCGGGTAGACTACCCGAAGAGGGACGACGAGAACTGGCTCAAGCACACACTAGTTACTAGGTATGGTGAGGACGATGTTAAGATAAGCTATGAGCCAGTGAGGATAACCACTTGGAAGCCTGTAGAGAGGAAGTACTAGGAGCCCTCCGCCTGCAGGCATAAGTCAACTATTAATACTTTTACACTCAGACTAGCGTTGGGGGGTGCCCTCCTTAATGGCTAGGGAGAGGTATACGAGGCTCCTAGACTTGAGGCCTAGATGGAGGGCCTTCATAAACCCCTGGCTGCTCAGGCTACCCAATAACCCCGAGAGGCTGGCATTCATCCTTCACAGGACGACAGGGGTCATAGCTAGCTTGTTCCTCTTCTTCCACATAATATCTACTAGCACGCCCGCCCGGGCCGGGTGGGAGGCCTGGAGGGAGGAGGTTCTAAACCTCCAGGGCCTTACACCCATATCATTACTATTCTACATAGCTATGGGCGCCATCCTCTTCCACGGTATAAATGGTGTGAGGCTCATACTCGCCGAGGCCCTAGCCCTTGGCATTGGGAAGCCTGAGAAGCCCAAGCCCCCCTATATAGCCCCCCTGCTGAGGGGGTTCCAGAGGAGGCTACTCTACGCCACTTTCGCCCTCTGGATTATACTTTGGGCGCTACTAGGATATATAATGTTCTTTACCTAGGGGGTGGGGAAGGTGGTTAGAGCTAGCGTTCTCCAGCTACTCCAGTATGTTACTGGTGCCTTGATGGTATTCCTAGTCTCATGGCACCTGGCAATGAGGATCCCCTGGCTTAGGGGGATGGAGAGCTTCATCGAGACGCTTGACGCTACTGTAGTCTACGGGGAGATCACGGGGTTTGGCCTACTCATCCTAATCCTAGCCTATGCTACGCTCTTCCACGGGATCAACGGGCTCAGGGTCATCCTTCTAGAGCTGAGGCACGGTGAGTACTGGGATAGGCTTGTCAACGTCCTCGCCCTGATAGTATTCATATTCTTCGCGGCTCTAGCCACCTATGGGATAGTGGGGGTTGAGCCTCCGGCTTGAGGTGAAGTGCTATGGCGCTCCTAGCTACGAGGACTGCGAAGCTCATACCCCCTAAGAGGGTGAAGGTCCTGGTTAGAAGGTATGATCCTGAGAAGGGAGAGAGTTGGTGGCAGGAATACGAGATAGAGACTTACAGGGGCATGACGGTCCTAGACGCTCTCCTCAAGATAAAGGAGGAAATAGACCATACGCTGTCGTTAAGATATAGCTGTAGGATGGCCGTCTGCGGTAGCTGCGGCATGGTCATAAACGGAACTCCCAGGCTAGCATGCCAGACTCAGGTTGCGGAGGTCGCTAGCGAGGCTAACCCGGTTGTAAGGGTTGAGCCCATGTACAACTTTAAGGTGATAAGGGACCTGATGACAGACTTTACAGAGTTCTTCGAGAAGCATAGGAGAGTGAAGCCCTACCTTATAAGGAGGGACGTGGAAGAGCAGGAAAACCCCGAGTACGAGTATAAGCTCCTTCCCGAGGAGTACGAGGACTTCTACCAGTATAGCCTCTGCATATCTTGCGGCCTCTGCGTCGCGGCATGCCCAGTCTTCGCCAGCGACACACGCTTCCTAGGCCCTCAGGCCCTCGCCCAGGCATACAGGTTCATTATAGATCCGAGGGATGAGGGGTGGAGGGAGAGGCTGGAGATAGTGGATTCTGAGGATGGCGTGTTCGGCTGCCACCTGGCTGCAAGCTGTAGCGCCGTATGCCCCAAGGAGGTTGACCCGGGAGCGGCTATACAGAGACTTAGAAGCCTACTACTACGCTACCGGCTCGGCCTCTGGAGGAAGAGTGTTAGCGGGCCTGTAGGGCCTATGGAGAAGAAGGCTGAGAGGATGCCATTGCCCCCCGAGGCGGAGACGCTCCCGGGAGTCTCGCTAGAGGAGCTTGAAGAGTCAAAGGTGGAGATACCAGTAGAGAAGCTAATATCGGGGTAGAGAGTGTAGTAGGACGAGCCGCCCCTCACGGCGAGGGTGAGGCCCGTAACCCCGCCACCATCACCCCGCCCGGCCGCCAGTCAGTATGGGACAGCGGCTCAACATCCCCCCGCTCTGGGCGGCCCCTGTAGATAGGCTTGGCCCTCTAGGCCTTAATTATCCTCTCTAGGTACTACCCTCCCTCGCCATTATAGGGGCTACTTTTACTCGGCGCGGACACGGCTATAAGCTATTCCTCCAACGCTATATAACCCCCCGGTTATTGATAAAGGCGGGGTGCACGGGGTGAGGAGGGCCGCTTGGTTGAGGGTCTTAGTGGGAGTTGGGCTTTTACTTGTTATTGGAGCCCTAGTTGCAGGTCCTCAGCTTTCGGCCTCGGGCCAGGAAAGAGTGTTGAGGGTCTATAACTATAGCGAGTATATTGACTATAGTGTGATAGACGATTTTGAAAGGATGTATGGGGTAGAAGTAGTGTATGACGAGTTCGAGGCTGCCGAGGAGGCTTGGGCTAAGCTGAAGGCGGGCGGGGGAGGGTATGACGTAATAATTATAGCTCATACCCACGTAAAGCTCGCTGCGGAGCAGGGGCTCATACAGCCCCTGAAGAGAGAGTTGATACCCAACCTAGATAACCTAGACCCAAGGATAGCCTCTCACCCTGCGGACCCCCGTCAGGAATACGCTGTGCCCTACATGTGGGGCACTACAGGGATAGCATATCTGAAGAGCTGTGTTAGTGACCCTCCCAAGACTTGGAAGGAGTTCTTTGACCCCGGGAGGCTGGAGCCTTATAAGGGTAAGGTTAGCCTACTCCCCGAGTTTAGCGAGGTTGTCGAGGCAGGTATGATAGCGTTGGGGCTCAACCCCGCTGAAAGGAGTAATTGGAGCGAAGAGACGATGGACCGGGTCGTGGAGCTAGTGTTAAGGGTTAAGCCGTATCTGGCTGGCTTCTATGGCGCTAGCCAGTACATACCTGGTCTCGTCAACGGCGAGCTCTGCCTGGCTCAGGCGTGGAACGGCGATGCACTTATTGCCAGGGACGAGAACGATGATGTAGACTACATGGTACCCGAGGACGGGTCTATCTTCTGGGTGGACTTCATAGTTATACCGAGAGACGCTGAGAACGTAGACCTAGCGCACAAGTTTATAAACTTCCTCCTAGACCCGGAGGTTGCTGCGAGGAACGTTAAGGCTGTATGGTACGCCTCGAGCGTGAAGAAGGACCTACTAGTCGAGGTTGCTAAGGAGAACGGAGATGAGGAGTTAATGGAGGTCCTGAAGGACCCCATAGTATACCCTCCCGAAGACGCCCCCCTCATACCCAGCCCCGTACTGGATAGGGAGATGCAGAGAATGATAGAGGATGTGAGGGTTAGGATCCTTGCTGGCACCCCTAGCGAGGAGGAACAGGGCACTCCATACCTTCCAGCTCTAGTTGCGGTTGCCGCTGCAGTCGTTGTAGCCCTAGTGATAGTGTTCTCGCTGAGGCGTCGCAGCTAGGAGGGTGTCGGGGTTGAGCGGCTCCCCCGTAACCCTCGTAGGGCTCTGGGCCGGATATGATGGTGAGCCGGTGCTGAGGGGTGTAGACCTTGAAGCCCCCGGAGGCAAGATAACGGCTGTGCTAGGGCCTAGCGGCTGCGGCAAGACTACACTCCTAAAGGCTATCGCGGGCCTTGTGGATGTCATGTCAGGGCATGTACTCTTTGGAGATAGGGATGTCACGGGCCTACCTCCCGAGAAGAGGAATGTAGGCATGGTATTCCAGGACCTAGCCTTATTCCCTCACATGAACGTCTACGATAACGTTGCTTTCGGCCTCAGGGTACGGGGGGTCTCTGAGGGGGAGGTGAGGAGGAGGGTCAAGTGGGCTTTGGAGCTAGTAGGGCTAGACCCCGGGGAATTCGCTGGGAGGAAGGTTACTGAGCTTAGCGGAGGGCAAAGGCAGAGGGTCGCCTTGGCAAGGGCTCTAGTAGTAGAGCCTGAGGTCCTACTTATGGATGAGCCTCTGGCTCACCTAGACTACAAGATAAGGCAGAGGCTCGTATGGGAGCTTAGAAGGCTTCAGAGGAGGCTGAGTGCTACAGTCATCTACGTGACCCACGACCAGTGGGAGGCTATGGAGCTGGCGGACAAGCTGGCAGTCATGAGGGATGGAATAGTGGTCCAAAGCGGGAGCCCCGAGGAAGTTTATGAGAATCCGGCTGACGAGTTCGTGGCTACGTTCTTTGGCGACGCGAACCTGGTTCCAGGGGAGCTCCTTGGCGTGGAGGGCGGTAAGTTCATTGTGAGGCCTGAGGATGTGGAATTGCATCCGCCTGACTGGAGGGAGCCTATTGAGGGTTTTGTCGTGGAGGGTGTTATTGAGGATAGGGTGTTCCAGGGCCCTATGGTTAGGTTTGAAGTTAGAGTTAATGGGGTCGTATTGAGGAGCCTTGTGCCCAGGTCCTACGCCTCCAGGCTCCCCAGTAGGGGGCCCGTGAAGGTCTACATACCATTTGCTTCGTTGAAGAGGGTTAAGGTGCCTGGTGGAGTCGGTTGAGGAAAGCCGCGTTCCTAGCAGCCCCCTTAGCACTTTATCTAGCCGCCTTCTTCTACGCGCCCCTAGTCTACCTAGCGCTCGAGGGTGCTAGAGGCGAGGGGCTAGTCTCAGCCTATATAGAGGCTCTTACGAGGCCCGAGTACCATGTATTCTACACTAGGAGCCTTGTAGCGGCAACGCTGGCAACCCTGATAGCTGGAGCCCTAGCAGTGCCCCCAGCCTTCTATGCAGCCTACTACTCTGCCGGAAAGGAGAAGATGCTCGTAGTGGTGCTTATGATAGCGCCGTTCTGGATCGACGTCCTCTTAAGGGCTCTAGCGCTGAAGGTCCTTCTGAGACTCGTGGGCGTGGGACCCGGCTTTGGGGCTATGGTCGCGGGGCTAGCCTACGAGGTCCTACCCCTAATGTTCATAGCGGCCTATGTTGGAGCCGCATTCACGCCAAGGAACATGATAGACGCTGCAAGGACCCTAGGAGCGGGCCCTCTGCAGGCCTTCTTGAGGGTGATACTACCACTCTCAGCCCCCTGGCTCGCTGCAGGGGCCGCCATATCATTCATATATGCATTCTCAGACTACACTATACCCAGCCTACTAGGCGGCACTACTGGCTATACTGTCGGGACCCTCCTCTACATACTCGTGCTCGAGGGGGATAGGTGGGGTGTGGGGAGCGCTGTAGCCATAGTAGTGACTCTCGCTACTATGGCCGGGGCCGCTCTCCTCTTTAAGAGGGTGTATAGGGTTGAGGCTGGATGGTAGGCTAGTATTAAAAGCCTACACTTACATAGTGATAGCCCTTACCTACGCTCCACTCATACTGCTAGCTCTTCAGAGCGTTAGTGAGTCCCCCCTCATAGGGGTGCTTGAGGGGTTCACCCTGAAATGGTACCTCCAGATACCCGGTGATGCGAGAGCTAGAGAGGCCCTCTTAAACAGTTTTTTCGTCGCTATACTCAGCGCTGGAATAAGCGTTGTGTTAGCAGTGCTAGCGGCTATAGCTTATAGGAGGGTTAGGACGGTAACGTTCTTAGACCTAATAATCTACCCTCCCCTAATACTACCAGACATCGTCGAGGCTATAGCCCTCCTCATAATGCTAACTTCGATCAAGGCTCCTCTAGGCTTCTACTCCGTACTCATAGGACACACAGCCTTCAACGTGGCATACGCCTACATAATAGTATCTCCTAGCCTTAAAGGGGGTTTAGGGGTTGAAGAAGCAGCGCGAACCCTAGGAGCCAGTCCATTACAGGTGCTCTTCAAGATTACACTACCACTAGCTGCTCCGGGAATAGTATCAGCCCTCGCCTTAACATTCCTCCTTAGCTTCACGGACTTCATAAAGACGCTCTTCACGACAGGCCCTGGATTCGAGACACTCCCGCTCATGGTTTGGAATAGAGCTAGAAGGCCGGGGCTCGGGGAGTACTCTAGCTATAGCTACCTAGCATCCCTAGCTACGATAATGATAGCATCCTCCATACTAGTAGCCCTAGCATATACCATCTACCTGTCAAGGAGGGGAGGATCTAGAGCTAAGCACTAAAGCCCCCCGTCACGTAATTCATTTAAGAGGGATGAAGAGTACTCCCATGACCAGAGCCTCCCGGAAGCCATCGGGAGCGCTGTGATGACTCCGGCAGGACCAGACCCTCCATTATAGCTTCCGTTGAACATACACACTAAGCTTGGGGCCTAGGATGCCAAGCAACATAGTAGAGCTTCTCAAAGGGTCAAAAGTCGAGATTATATACCCAGCTACAGTAGACGGAATTATCGCTGCTGCGCTGGCTGCTAGGGTCGCTGGCGATCCTGAGGATGCTCTAATGAGTCCCTATGTCCCTGGGACCACGCCGCCGAGACCTAGAGGAGAAGGAAAGACCGTTGTTGCTGTTGGGCTAGAGGCCGTTCGGAAAGCTATAAGAGGTTCTTGGAGGGTTATTGCGGTTTTGAAGCGCGGGGAGGAGGCTTCTCAGGGCTTTGCCTCTGCAAGCGACGGCTTCACGTATGCTTCTAGCCTACACAAGGCTCTAGCCGGCATGGGCCACCCTGTGCTCGCTGCCGCCAGCTTGGTCTCAGCGGTCTGGAGTCTAGCCAGGGTTGTCGAAGAATACGATGTTTTCATGAAGGAGGCTGGGATGGACCCCGAGGAAGACTACTGGGTGCCCGAGACTGTGGCTGTGAACCTACTATCCATAGTAGAGTCTTGTAGGAGTGAAGGGTTGAGATGGTATCCTAGGCTTATGGCTATGAATACCGTTGAGCCCGTGAAGGCGGCCTTCGAGGACGCTCTACTCGCTACCCTAAGGGCACAGGCCGACTACGAGTCTAGAATCCTTGCTGAAGAAGCGCTTGAGAGGGCGTTAGAGCCCTGTGAGGGTGTTAAAGCTGTAGGCTTAGAGGCTGACTGGAATCTTGGCGTGAGCATAGCTAGGATACTATATGAAGAGGCTGTAAAAGAAGGCTACACTTTCGTGCTAGCTTTCACTTCGAGGTGCAACAGCTCTCGATACGTAGTCGTCGGGGGATCACTAAAGCGAGGCAGCCTACAATGGAAGCCTGAAAACGGGTACTACCTAGAGGCCGGGGGTAGAGTATGGTGGCTAGGCTACGTTAGAGGCGTGGAGGACCCTGTCTCTTATACAC
>WAKF01000069.1 GCA_015523465.1 Aeropyrum sp. | reverse complement strand
CAGTTAAAGTGTGGGGAATCCATAAAATGGAATTGAAAGTATTGGAGGGCCTTCATACCTCCACACGGTCTTGCCCGTCTCTGGGAATCCATAAAATGTAATTGAAAGTTTCAACGACAGCAGCGATGATGGTAGGATTGTAGCATTGAATCCATAAAATGGAATTGAAAGCCCTTGGTGGTAACCCGCCTACCCTTCTTCAAATCGAACTCTAGGAATCCATAAAATGGAATTGAAAGTTATCGCTTTCTCGACCATGTTGAGCTCGTCTCTATCGTTTACAAGAATCCATAAAATGGAATTGAAAGCTTTTAGGATGCTGCTTAGCAGGCCCCCTCAAGGTTGAATCCATAAAATGGATTTGAAATGCAGCTTTTATTGTTAAGATGAAATCTATAAAGATGGAATTGAAAGGCTTCTAGGCAAGGCTACTTAATTTATCTCCTTTTATCCTACACTTAAACACTCTGTTACGTGTATCCTTTACGTGATTATTCATAAGATTTAAAGCTAGGTCTTACTATGTATTCTTATCGGTGAGTAGCGTGTGGCATTATAATAAGAAGAGGTATGAGCTGCGGGAAGCCTGCTCGATACCATTACGTGGAGTGGAGTATGACGTTATAGACCCGGATACCGGGAAAGTCGTGGGTAGGGCATATACTGATGGTCCTGGCACGGTTACCGTCCACATTCTAGGTTATGAGAATATCGGTGGGCTGACGCTTCATAATCCATTGTTAGATAGGGTTTATGAAAGGGCGCCAGTTATTGAACCGTCTCCAGCCCTGAGAGCGCTTGGAGTGCGCCCTAAAGTAGAACTCCCTCCCTGAGTAACTTTTTACGTGTCGCATGTTGGGCATCCGCCGGCGTATTCCTCGTGCACGGCTACTATGTCACCTTTTCTTAGCCGTAGCCACGTGTAGTGTGACTTGTCCTTGCCCCGGGGTATGCTTGGGGGCTGTTCTAGTAGCTCGTGTATGTGGCTGTCCACCTGTAGGACCTGGGCCTCCCTGCTCTTATCCCTGAATACCGTTATCCCCTTGCATCCCAGCCTGTGTGCTAGGGTGTAGGCTTCCCAGACGTCCTCGGGCTTGGCCGTCTCTGGCATGTTTATGGTCTTGCTGACAGCCTGGTCAACCCAGCGCTGGAATGCCGCCTGCATCCTCACGTGCCACTCCCAGCCTATCTCCAGGGCTGTTGGTAGCCTCCTCTTCAGGTCCTCGGGGGCCCAGGGAGCCCGCCTCACTCCCCCGCCCCTCAGGGCTATCTCCTCGAGCCTCCCCGGCTCCAGCATACCGTTCTCCTCAAGCCACCTGTGTAGGTGCTTGTTCACCTCAATCCAGCTCCCTATGTCGGTGTGCCTTACGTAGACGAGGGCGAAGAAGGGCTCTATGCTCCCGTTGACCCCAGCTATTATGCTTATGCTCCCCGTAGGCGCTATCGCCGTCACTGCGGCGTTCCTGACGCCCCTCCTAACCCTGTTCTTAAGGGATTCCCAGTCTATGGGGGGCCTGTCCGAGACAAGCTCCTCCGCAACCCCCACCTTCTCCGGCTTGTATATCATCTCAGCCGGGGTCTGGGGCTCCCAGTTGAGCCTCCCATCCCTGTGGATGCCCCTCTGGAACTCGGGGTAGGCCCCCCTCTCCTCAGCCAGCTCAGCGCTAGCCTCCCAAGCGTTGTAGGATATGAACTCCATCACCTTGTCGGCGAGGTAGAGGGCGTCGTGGCTGTCGTATGGTATCCCTAGGAGGGCTAGGGCGTCAGCCCACCCCATAACCCCCAAGCCTATCTTCCTGGTCCTCCTAACAGCCTCCTCAATCCTCTTATCAGGGTAGCGTGACACCTCTATCACGTCGTCTAGGAACCTGACCGCGAGCTTAACGTCCTCGGCGAGCTCGTCCCACAGGATCCTCCCAGCCCTGGGGTCAACGTAGGCCTCGAGGTTTATGCTGCCGAGGTTGCAGGCCTCCCAGTCTAGTAGGGGGGTCTCTCCGCAGGGGTTGGTAGCCCTGATCCTCCCCAGACTGGGGGTGGGGTTATGGGCGTTTATCGTGTCTATGAAGACTAGGCCCGGGTCTCCGGAGGCCCACGCGCACTCCGCTATCCTCCCGAAAACCTCCCTGGCGTCAACCACCCTGGCGGGCCTGCAGTGCCTCCAAACCTCCGCTAGGTCGCTGCTCAGCGCCCCCACTATCAGGGGGCACTCGCTGGGGTCGTAGAGCCTCCACTCACCCCCACTCAACGCCCTCCTAAGAAACTCGTCGTGGGCTGCCACGCTGATGTTGAAGCCCTCCAGCACACCCCCGCCCCCGCACTTGGACTCCACGAACTCTATGAGGTCGGCGTGTAGGTCGCTAAGTATCCCCATCATAGCGGCCCTCCTCTTACCACCCTCCTTAAGGGTGTCAGCGGCGACGTCGAAGACCCTCATGAAGGAGACGGGCCCGCTACTCCTACCCCCAGTACCCGCAATGGGGGACCCCCGGGGCCTCAGGGGGGTGAAGTCGTAGCCCGCCCCCGCGCCGGTCCTGAATATCCTGGCGGAGACCTTGACAGCCTCGAATATAGAGTCGGTGTCGTCCCAGACAGGCACGGTGAAGCAGGCGGCTAGCTGGGGTATCCTGGTGCCGGCGTTCATCAGGGTGGGGCTGTTCGGGAGGAAGCGGAGGCTGCTTATCAGCCTGTAGAACCTCTGGTAGTAGTAGTGGTACCCTCCAGCCTCTGCCAGGGCAACGTAGCCAGCAACCCGAGCAACCATGTCGTCGGGGGTCTCAGCCGCCCTCCCATCCCCGGACTTTAGGAGGTAGCGTGAAGCTAGCAGCTTAAGCGCCCTCCACGAGAGCCTCCTCTCGATCCCCCGGGGCTCTACAAGCTTCTTACCAGCCTCAGCATAGATCCTCTCCAGCACCAGGCGTGAGGCCACCCGCCCCCAGAGGGGCTCTAGCGCCTCCCAGGAAGCCATGAGGGAGAGTGTGGTATCTAGCACTCCCTCCCACGAAGCCTCAACCCCCATCCTGGATATCCGCTCTCTAACCCTACCCATGACATCGCCGGGGCCGACTCCATAAGCCTGTAACACCCTCTCTACCAGCTTGAAAGCCCCCTCCCCCGTCAGCCTCCTAGCCGGCACCCTTATCATCCCACCAGTTAACATAGCTGTGGGAGGGTAACACCTTAAATAGGGATTTTTAAGCCGGAGGTCCTCCTCCCCCGCTATACAATGTTAGTAGCGCTATGAATAGGATGCTCACTAGTACTAGGAGCACTACTAGTAGCATGATACGCGGGCTCAAGGACCTTGCTATAGCCCCTGGGTAGTGGGCGTCGTGCGGCGTGGCCTCCACGATGTTCATAGGGATTCACCCCTTACGCTTCCAGGCTCCCCGAGAGGGTTATGACCTCGTCTACCACGCCGTCGCCGGGGTTGGTTATGGGTCTCCTCTGGAGCAGGCTCCCGTATACTATCTCCGCCACCCTATGGTACCTCTCCTCCCCCAGCCTGGAGGCCATGTGCTCTAGTAGCACCACAGCTATCGAGTGCCCAAGGTCCTCCAGCAGGTACTTGGCGTTGAACTCAGCCTCTCTAGGGCTCATGGAGGCGGCCTCCCTTAGCCTTGCTTCGGCGTAGGACCTAGCCCTCCCGGCGAGCCCCCTATCGTAGGCCTCAGCCTCCATGCCACGCAGGTCCTCGAGTAGGGGCTCGTAGGCCCTCTTCCTCCAGAGGGCCTCTAGCATGTCTAGGGCCTGTATGTTGCTAGTCCCCTCCCAAATGGGCGTTATGAGCGCCTCCCTATGCCACCTCTCGACAGGGAACTCCCTGAGGAAGCCTATGCCTCCGAAGAGCTCCATAGCCAGCATGGTAACCCGGGCCGCAGCCTGAGCTGTCATGTTCTTAGCTATGTGTGTGAGGAGCCTGGCGTAGTGGTAGGTCCTGGAGTATGGGGGCCTGTCGCCGGCGCTAGCCTCGAACAGGCTCACAGCCTTGTGGGTGAGAGCTAGGGACTCCTCCACCAGAACCTCCATCTCCAGTAGGTCCCGCCTCACCAGGGGGTGCTCTATAATCCTCCTACCGAAGGCCCTCCTAACCCTAGCGAACCCGTAGGCCTCCAGGTAGGCCTTCCTAGCAATCCCCACAGCCCCTGCCGAGTTGGCTAGCCTTGAGACCATCAGGTCCTCTAGGATATAGTATATCCCTTTATCCAGGTCGCCCACAAGGAAGGCCTCTGAGTCCGCTAGCTCAACTTCCCCCGTAGGTACTGCTATGGTCCCGCTCTTATCCTTAAGCCTCCTAACATAGTAGTTTAGCCCCCCACCCCTCCTAACCCTGGGGACGGCGAAGAGTGCCAGCCCCTTAGCCCCCGGCCTCCCGCCCCGGGGCCTGGCGCTCACAAGTGCTACGTCAGCCAGCCCAGCCCCGCTGGCGAAGTACTTGTACCCCGTAAGCCTCCAAACCCCGTCCCCACCCCTAACCGCTGTGGTCGTGTTGGCTCCGAGGTCGCTGCCGCCCTGTATCTCAGTGAACCAAGTAGCCCCTATCATAAGGGGCTTCCTGAAGCCAGCCAGGCCCTCAAAGTAGCCCCGCAGCCCCTCGCCCCCGTACTTCCATAGGGCGTAGGCCGTTTGCACAGTGATCGTGACTATACACGAAAGCCCGGGGTCTCCTAGGAGGTTTATGGAGGCGTAGAAGCCATGCCACCCCCCATCCCTGAAGGGCATGCCGTTGACCCCGTACCTGTAGGCTAGGTCCTCCAGCACACGCCTCTCCATGGGGTCTAGCCACACCCTGTCAACCCTCTCGCCACCAGCGCCCCAGGTAACCAGCAGGGGCTGGCTAAGCCTGTCGACCCTATAGGCTAGCTCATAGACCTCCCTACCAGCGTAGGAGCCCAGGCCCTCGAGGTCCGGCTCCCTCCCTAGATGGTACCTGAGCACGTCCCTCAGGGGCCTGTCGAGGAGGTAGTGGTTGAGGCCGTAGGCGAAGGATAGGTCCTCGATCGCCGTTAGGGGCATGACACCCACACCAATATACATTCCCCGAGGGGGGACTCAATAGCTTTAGCAAGGTGGTAAAGCTAGAGCTTGAGATGATCAGGGAAATAGTAGGCGGATCGCGGGAGGTGCATGTAGTCTTCGAACAAAATATGTAACAATTGCTCGTAATATTTTATATGGTGGTAAAGTTTATACGGAAGCCTGAGAGTATTGGAGAAAGCAGGTGTAGATGGTGAGTTTTCAACGTATTAAGCGTCATAACATCGGCGTAAAGCCCTCAAGATCACCATGTCCAATAGGATTTCCTGCATATTACTATGCGCCTCCGACCATGCCTGCGGGCTTTGTACCTGCTGGTCATTGCGGTGAGGAGTTCTTACAACAATATCCTTTCAGACTTGGGGGTAGAGGCTTATGGTTAAGGGAGAGGCTAGGCCCTCCCTATTAACGTTGGTTTTTCTGTTAATGCTGTTGCCAGCCTCCTTGGCCTCGTTAACCGTAGTCGGCGGCTCACGCTTAGGGGAGGCTGAGGTTAAGGTAGTCTACTTTAGGGACTATGTGGTATACGATAGTAGTAGCATTAACGCGTGTGGAGTCAACTATGTTGTCAAGCCTAGCCTAAAGTTATGGGAGCTTGTAACGTCTAGTGGCGTGAGGGCGCTGAGGGAAACCTCTCCTAGCCTCCTAGCCGAGGCTGTAGGCATGCTTAGGAGTAGCCTTGAAAGGGCGCTTGGAGAGAGTGGAGTTAGCGGTAGGATCCTCGCGGGCTCCATGCCGGTGGGTGAGGGGAGGGTGCTCTTCGCTGTAGTCTCGGTCCCCGAGTCCTCAGACGTTACCGCTATTAGCGGGGCACTTGGGGAGGCTGCGAGGAGTGTTGAGAGCGTTGTCGGCGCCGACGTCATAGTAGTTCTCCAGGTTGTCCCAGACGACCTATTCGGCTCGCCGGATGCTAGCGGGCTTAGGGAGGCTGTAGAGACTGTTAGGAAAGCCCTGTTTGAAGCAATAGAGGTCGCCGGGGGCGGCGGGGAGGCTAGTAGCAGCGAGGTCGCGAGGATAGCAGATGCCCTTAAAAGGCTGGGGGGTGAGGGTGGGGTCAGAGCCCTTTATATAGAGTGGCCCGAGCCCGAGCACCATGACCCGCCTTATATAAGCATTGACATAGCCGTAGCCGGCAGTAACCCCAGTAAAGAGGCTGTCGAGGACCTTATAGGGGCTATAAGGGGTCTTATAGGCTGCGACTACCCCCTCGTCCTGGGCCTCGCCGACTTCCCTCTAACACGCCCCGACGTTCTCGTAGTCGAGGGTGACAAGCATAGCGATCCCCCAGGCGGCTATGAGGCGGACGGCACGAAGGTGGAGGGTGATTCAACGCCTAAATCAATGTCATCTACAGCCCGGGGCGACGCTAAACATGGCTCACCCGACCACGCTGTGCTGGGGGCGGCTCTAGTCCTGGCACTAATACTCTCAGCTATAGTAGCCGCTGCGTGGAGAGTCTTGGCCACGCTATCGAGAAGGACGTGAGGGGCCGCCTTTTAACCTGGATCCACAGTATTAAACCGGTATACAACTATAACCACTATTTCGCGTAAGACTTTATAACTGGCGTGTATGGGTAGCGCTGGTAAGCGCGGGGGTGCCTCCCTCCATGCCTGGCAGAAGAGCTGTGAGAGCCTCCTTAGCGGCTGTCGTGGTCCTCGCGCTAGCGGCTGTTATAGGGGGAGGCTGGGCGCCGCCGGGCATGGAGGGTCTCGTCGTAATAGTGGTCCCCTGGGGTTTCCTCGAGAAGCTGGGCTATGTTCACGGTGTGATGCAAGTGTCTATGATGGGTGTGAGTGACTTCGCTGTGAGGCACTACGTGATAGAGGATATTGAGGGGGGCTGGGTGGTGGCAGACTTTAGGGGTGTTGTGGGCGAGTGGGCTGAAATGCTTAAAGCGAGGCCTGGCGTGGGGGTTGTAAACCTTCCAACCGTCACGATAACGCTCTACCTATACGATGGCGAGGGGAGGCTTCACATCGCAACCCTGATGTATAGCGCGTTCGACTACCACATAGAGAGGCGTACTGAAGGAGACCCTACGAAGCTGGCAACGGAAAACCCCCTCGAGCCCTACGAGACGGTCGTAGTGATAAAGCTAGACCCCGGGAGCATAGAGCCCTCTAGCATGGGCCTAGAAGCTGAGAGAGCGTGGAGCCTCATAGGGCTCAGCGAGCCCCCACCACCAGCCCCAGCCTCATGCAGGAGGGCCTTCAGCCAAGTCTACTGGAAGTGGCTCTACGAGACCATAGATAACCCGCCCCGGGGGTGGATGGAGAGGGTTGTGGGGGAGGACCTAGCCCCTGCCTCTGAAGGCGTTAAGAGGAGGCTATGGAGGTACTTCGCCACAGAGTACAGCATGGCATGGTACTACAGCTTGGAGGAGTGGGCGGATGCTGGGGAGGCCCTCAGGGAAGCAGCTAGGAGGCTAGCCCCCACAGGCCTATACGACATGGACGGGCTTATAAGGGTCCTAGCAGAGAAGGCTGGCATCGACAGGGACCTTAGCTGGGCCGACTCTCAAAGGCACGTGGAGGCTACGATACAAGCCCCCTACTTCGCTTTTAAATTGCACCCGCCCAACGTGGGCACGATTAAACGTAATTACGTGATGGCTGTTGGCGGTATAGGTGTGTTTGAGATCGTCACCCAGGAAACGGGCCTCACGTTTATGGGTAAGATCGTGGCTGGAGACGTGAAAGTACCTAGGATCTTTGACTTGGAGACTTTTGCTGCCACCTTAGGCAGGAAGGTCTACATGATAATACCCACAGTCTACAACTACTTGGAAGACGGCTTCTACCTTGCCTACGACGTGGATAGGGTTTATGTGGAGGGCTGCGGCTACTACTGGAGAGTAGTACCCGTATTCTTCTTCCTACCACTCTACAACGTATTAGACATTAGGTACGACCTCATGGGGGCGAAGCGCGCTAGCCTGGAAGAGCCCGACCCTCCAGAACTCGAGAACCTGCTATACTCCTACGACGTAGTCACAATGGAGGTTAACATAGCCAGGGTAGTCGGGAAGGATTACTTATTATTTTTAGAGGAAGGGTTAGGGCACCCTATAAGCGGGAACCTGGCGTTTAGAATGGTAAACCTATACAGGCCTTGGCTAGAAGCCACGCTATCAGCAACCCTAGGCGGGGTCGAGGAGGCGAGAAGGGTAATGTTCACTCTGGCATCCAGTTACTTAGGCTTCACAGATATGCAAATAGAATATAGCCCAGTATCATTTAACTCGCACATTTCAATAGATAAAAACCTCTTCAAGGAGCTAGGCTCAGTTAAACTGAAGATCCTTAAGTATACGATACGCGAAAAGGCGGAAAGCTATAAGGAGGCGAATATAATACCTGTTATAGTAATGTACGAGGTCTTCGTGGAGCCGTTGCCCCGTGAGTAGGCACTCTAAAGGCCGGAGGCACGTTATAAAACCCCACTAAAGTGTGTATTGAGAAATATTGAGAGGTAAAGTTGTAGAGGAAGGGTGATTTTTATGTTTAATAGGAGGTTCTCAGGCACGCTGTTAACAGTCATTGTAGTTGCGGCGTTGTCAATTCTTATAGTAGGAGGCCTGGTACCTCTGGGTAGGGAGGGTCTCATCGTAATAGTGGTTCCCGAGGGCTTCCTAGAGGGGCTTGGGTACTCTCACGGCGTGCTTCAGGTTTCCATGTTGGGTGTTGAGAGCTTCGTGTCCAAGCATTTCCTCATAGAGGATGTTGAGGGGGGTACGGTTGAGGTTGACTTTAGCGGGCCTGTGGGGGAGTGGGCTAGGAGCCTTGAAAGGGGGGTTGCTGGCGGGATTGTTAACTTGCCCACGGTAACCATAACCCTCTACCTATACGATGGTGAGGGTGGGTTGCATGTGGCCACGTTGATGTATAGCGCCTACGACTACTACCTTGAGAGGGGGAGCCCCAGGCCTGGAGAGGAGGCCGCCGAGAACCCCCTAGCCCCCTTCAGGAAGCCGCTGAGGATAGTGTTGGAGCCGGGTGAGGTAAAGCCTGTGAGGCTAGGCTTGGAGGTTGAGGGCGTCCTGGAGGCTCTAGGGCTGGAGGAGCCCCCGCAGCCCCAGCCGGCTTACTGCGAGCCCAGCTTCAAGCAGGTGTACTGGCAGTGGCTCTACGACCTTAAAGACACGCCTCCGGAAGGGTGGATGGAGAGGGTTGTCAGGGAGGACCTAACCCCCGCGCCCGACACCGTCAAGCAGAGGCTCTGGGAGTACTTCGCCACAGAGTATAGCATGGCTAGGTTCTACAGCGTGGACGTGTGGAGTAGCGGCGGGGCCGCTGTGCGGGCGGCTGAGATGGAGCTGGGGACCACTGGCCTCTACGACATGGACGCATTCGTGGACTTCCTAGCCAGGAAGGCCGGGCTAAGCGAGGACCTGAGGTGGCTCGACTCCCAGCCACCCACCACAGTAGACATACAGGTACCATACATGCTCGTGAAGGCCTACTACTACCAAAACTACCCCATATCAATGGGGGGTTTATTTAGCGTCTTCAAGGGCCAAGTCATGCAGACTGGTATTACCTTCTTAGGCAAGATTGTGGTGGGAAGCGAGAAGGTCACAACTCGATCCGGCGCTGAGTCAATAGACTTATCGGGGAGTGAGAAGGCGTATATTGCCGTGCCAGCCACCTATAAGTTCCTGGAAGACGGGTTCTATCTAAGCTATGACGTGGATAAGGTATATATTGCGGGTTGTGGCTATTATTGGAGGGTCGTGCCAGTGTTCTCCTTCGCCCCCCTCTACGACGTGATCGATGTCAGATACGATAAGATGGACCACTACTTTACCAGCTTTGACGGGCCGGATCCTCAGGACCTCCCGCGCCTCCTATACACTTATGACTTGGGGATAACTGATATGGTGGTTACAGCCGGGCCACATGAGATAATTTATAAGGACGGCAATAAAGTCGTAGGGGTGTCTAAAGAGGAGAGCCTAGGATTTATGATAGTAAACCTTTTTAGGCCCTGGCTTGAGGCTACACTTTCAGCCGTGCTGGCTACAGCCTCTCCCGCGTTCTCTGTAGCCTTTACTATAGCCTCTAGCTTCTTTGGCTTCACGGACGTAACAGTAAACGTTGATGCGATATCATACGAGTTTTATATTAGGACTAAGAACGATGACGTAGACAACCTTAGGTTACAGGTGTATAAGTATACGATCCGTGAGAGGGCGGATAGGTATAGTGAGGCCGGTGTGACCCCGGTTATGATAGAGTATGAGGTCCTGGTAGACCCTCTCAGCTCCGGAGGTCCTCCATGCGGGCCTGCCTGCCCTACTGGCTAGCCTCTTTTTCAGCGTTTCTCCTTGGTTGCTGGTGTCCCGCATTCTTTGCCTGGCTGGGGGCTCTCCCAGTCCCAGGTTTCTTCCCTCACGTCTCCCTCCCGCTTCTCCCTCTCCTTCTTTTCCTCGGGTTCCCCGCTCTGGCTCATGCCTTTCTCATCTCCACCCTGCTAGGTCCTATGTGGCGGTGTTATCCTTGGCTTATTGACTTCTCCTTTATTCCCCTGGGTGGCCGTTACCACTCTTAGTGGTAGGTGGCTTGGGTTGGGTGGGCGTAAGCCTCTGCCTGTGGCTTTGACTATTGCTGGTAGTGATAGTGGTGGTGGCGCTGGGATCCAGGCTGACTTGAAGACCTTCGCTGTCATGGGTGTTCACGGCACCTCAGCGATCACCAGCATCACGGCTCAGAACACGAGGGAGGTGCGGGCGATCCACGACCTCCCACCCGAGATGGTCGTGGCCCAGATCGAGGCTGTAGCCGACGACCTCGGGGTTGATGCTGCGAAGACCGGGATGCTCAGCAACGCCGGGATAATAGAGGCCGTAGCCAAGACTATAGACCGCTACGGGTTCCCCCTAGTAGTAGACCCGGTGATGGTCGCTAAGAGCGGCGCCAGGCTCCTCAGGGAGGACGCGGTAGAGGCTATGAGGAGGCTCATGGTGCCCAGGGCCACAGTAGTAACCCCCAACGCCCCCGAGGCCGAGGTCCTAACCGGCATCAAGATTAGGGGTAGGAGGGACCAGGAAGAGGCGGCCAGGATCATAGTTGAGGAGCTAGGGGCTGAGGCTGCGGTTGTGAAGGGCGGGCACCTCGGCGGGGGCGAGTCCGTAGACGTACTCTACTACAGGGGGAGGGTTGAGGCGATAAGGGCTCCCAGGGTATACAGGAACACCACCCACGGCACCGGATGCGCCTTCTCAGCAGCGATAGCGGCGGGGCTCGCTAAGGGTAGGAGCATACCCGAGGCCGTGAGGGTTGCTAAGGAGTTCATAACGATGGCAATAGACTACGGCCTAGAGCTAGGGGGCGGAGTGGGCCCTGTGAACCCCGTAGCATGGCTTGAGGTGCCTGCTGAGAGGTGGAGGGTACTCTCCAACCTGGAGGATGCCCTAAGGGTGCTACTTGAGAGGGAGGAGGCTGCCGTGAAGCTGATGCCGGAGGTGCAGATGAACATTGCAATGGCCCTCCCAGCCATCTACGCCAGGACACCCCTAGACGTGGCAGCATTCCCGGGTAGGATAGGGGTCTCGAATGGGAGGTTGGTGGTGAAGGCCAAGCCGGAGTTCGGGGCTTCAAGGCACATGGCCAGGCTTGTGCTGGCGGCCATGAAGCACGACCCCAGGGTTAGGGCTGCAATGAACGTAAGGTACGACGAGGCTCTGGTGGAGGCGGCTGAGAGCCTGGGGCTCGTGGTGGCGGAGTTTAGCAGGGAGGAGGAGCCGCCGGAGGTTAGGGAGAGGGAGGGGGCCACCCTACCCTGGGCCCTAGAGCAGGCTGTGAGGGAGCACGGGAGGGTGCCAGACGTGATCTACGATAAGGGTGGTCATGGGAAGGAGCCCATGATAAGGATACTGGCAGGGAGCGCCGTAGAGGTTGTAAGGAAGGCTCTTAGGATAGCGGAGAAGGCTGGCTACTAAACCTTACTAAAAGGGTTGGAGTCTCCAGGCTTTTTCACCTTACAGCACCGGGCTTAAGGTCCTCCAGGCTGTATATGGCCATTACATCCTTGGCCCTACAGGTCCTGCGGGCCTCCTCGACGACCCTCCCTATGATCCCTCTGTCGACTGCGTGTACCATGAAGTAGCATATGTGCCTCCAGCTACCCGGGGGGTAGGGGTCTCTGAGGACCACGTGGGTGCTGTAGGGTAGCTCGGCTGCCTTCCTGCAGGTCTCCTCTGGGTCGCCCTCGGGCTCCATGACCACCATTGCGTTCTCCGTGAACCCAGCCCTGTGGCCGTCTAAAGCAGCCCCGGGGTCCATTAGCACCCCCTTATCCAGCAGGGTCTTAGCCTGGTCTACGACCTCCTCTACTGTGAGGCCTAGCCTCTCAGCCACGCCCCTATAAGGCTCCAGGTTTATCGGCAGGACTCTCACTAGCCTTGGTAGCAGGGGGTTTATCCCCAGGTCCTCGGGCCTCGGCGGGTTCTCCTCCACCCTCCAGTACCTCCCGCTCCTCGAGACGCCCTGGTATAGATCGTATTTCACGCTGAGCTTGTAGGTCATGCGGCTGAATAGTGCTATCCAGCCCCTGGAGCCTGAGGCCCTCGCAGCCTCCTCTATAGTCTTGAACAGCTCCTCCCTGCTACGCCTCTTAAGCACGATCCAGACGTTATAAACTGGGTGGTCTCTGAGGTAGTTGTGCGTGACGTCTGGGTCCCCGCGGAACATGTCTGCGAGGACCCTATAGTTCTCGCCCGCCGCGAAGGCTACGAGGACTGCGACCTTACCCTGAGCCCTGTAGTTGTAGTAGAAGCCGATCCTCTTCAACACCCCCATTTTGGCTAGCCTCTTAAGCCTTGCTACAGCCTCCCCAGCGTCGATCCCGAGGCGGGAGGCAACGTCTCCTATAGGATCAGGGGTTAGGGGGAAGTCGTACTGGAGCCTCATAAGGAGGTCAACGTCTACCTCGTCGAGGCCCGAGGCTAGGACCTTACCCGCAACCCCCACCATTACCCCCCTAAGGGCTTGATGTTTAACGTAGTTAAAATGCGGGGGCTCGGACCGGTATAGCCTTATCAGTATAGTCTCAGCGCGGGCATTGAGGGCTCGCACCCTTAAGGTATTACTACTCTCATATCACTCTTTCGGGGGTACCGGGTTTTGGAGAGTGTGAGGCTTATCCACGTCTCGGACATCCACCTGGGCAGGACTCCCCATAATATAAGGGAGAGGCACGAGGACATATTCGAGTCCTTCAGGCAGGTCCTAGACCACGCACTGGAGATAAAGCCCGAGGCTGTGGTAATCGGAGGGGACCTATTCGACGTTCCTAGGCCTAGCTTGAGCGATGTTAAGAGGGCTGCAGTGATGATCAGGGATGCCGCCGGGAAGGGTGTACGATTCATAGTTGCTCACGGAGAGCATGATAAGCCTAAGAGGCGTGAGGCTAGCGTCCTCGAGGTGCTATCGGGCCTGATAGAGGGCTTCATAGCCCCGGTTATGAGGGTAGGACCTCCAGCGGGCTTCAAGGACATGGTGGTCCGCCTAGGCTCCCTGGAGGTCTATGTGGTCCACTTCCAGCACGACTCCCCGGAGAGGTGTAGCAGGTTCCTCAAGGCCCAGCTAGAGGCCTTCGACAGGATGGCCTCGGCCTCAGACGCCCGCTGGAAGGTCCTGCTGGGCCACTTCGCCCTAACCTCCGAGGCTGGTATAGAGGAGATGTGCCGGGCTAGCGTGGAAGACCTGCCTAGGGTCCAATACGCCGCCTTGGGCCACCTTCACAGGAAGGCTGTGAGGCTAGACTCGCAGCCACCCTACGCCTATCCCGGCGTGCTAGACCCATTCGAGGAGGGTGATGTGAGGCTAGGGGGCGGGTCTCCCCTGCTAGTCGAGATCACCGGTGACGGGGAGGTTAGTGTCGAGGAGTTGAGGATTAGGAGGAGGCCCCAGGTGGTAGAGTACCTAGACCTAGACCCCTCCACAGCCGCACGGGGGGTTTATGGGAGGGTTAGGAGCGCTATAGCTAGGGCCAAGGCTAGAGTTAGGGGTGGCGACGGCCTCAAACCCCTTGTACACCTTGTAGCCAGGGTGCCTCCTACAGTGCCTTCGAGGAGCGTTATAGAGGCTTCCCAGAGGGCCGCCGGCGAGCTGGGGGTGCTGGTTAGGGTTAGAGTGGTGGCTGCAGGGGGCGGTGGGGGTGGTGGCAGAGCCTTACCACCCCAGGTCTCAGTCTCGCCCGTAGAGGTCGCGGTGAGGCTGTTCAACCTATCCAGGGATGAGGCTAGCGCGCTATTCGAAGTGCTGGTGCCGGCGCTGGTTGAGAGGGATGAGGAAGCCGCTAGGAGAGTGGTGGAGGAGCTCGCCTCTAAGAGGGGGGAGGCGTTCTGGAGGTCGATACTGGAGGGTAGGAGGGGTGCCTAGTCTTGGGGGGTCTTGTGACGCTGAGGGCTGTTAGGGGTTCTAACATAGTCAGCTATAGGAGTCTCAGCCTCGATCTCACTGAGGGGTTCACGGCTATCGTAGGCCCTAACGGCGCGGGTAAGAGTAGCGTCGTAGACGCCATATACTACGCCCTTACGGGGGAGTCTAGGA
>WAKF01000068.1 GCA_015523465.1 Aeropyrum sp. | reverse complement strand
TGAAGTAGACCACCTCATAACCAGCATCCTCAAGCACAGCCATAGCCTGCCTTAGGAAGGCCGTCTTACCGCAGCCCTCAGGCCCATAAACAACCACGGGATAGGGAGTACCCCTCTCAGCAACCCCCAGCAGCCACTCAAGCCCCACAGACCTGTCAGCGAACAACACATCAACGCCACCAGCAAACTTGAGCCTAACCCTCCTAACACGCAACCCGCCAGGGCACCCAACAAAAGAGGAGCGTTCCCAGGGAGTTTACCTGATATCCCGGAGCCACCTAAGCCCCCGTTAAGCCTAGAATAGGTTGCTAAGAACTAGTCTCGTAGAGAATTCCCTAGTGACTTCCCCCCAAGGTGAGTAGCTTAAGGCCTAGGCTTTAGCCTGAGGTTTTAGTGTATTTCATAGCCGCGACTTCCCGCATATTGCTGGGGCGTTGTTGACGCTATGCTGAGTATAGGGGTCTGGGTAGCCCTGAATAAGGCTTTTTATAGCCCCTGCAATACAGTTATGTATACAGAGGTGTATATGATTTGTCTGACGTAGTGTCTATTCGGGTGCCGAGGGAGCTTAAGGAGAAGATGAAAAAATATAATATAGACTGGAGTAGAGAGATTAGGAGGTTTATAGAGGAGCGCGTCAAGACCCTTGAGCTACTAGAGGTGCTTGAGGACATTGAAAGAAAGGCTAAAGGCAGGAAAGTGAGGGTCAACTCAGTTAGTCTCATTAGAGAGGAGAGGGAGAAGCGTTGATGGTACTCGACGCCTCGTTCCTAGTAAAACTTGTACTAGAAGAGGAAGGCTCGGAAAGCGCTCGCGCCTTGGCGAAGTCATGGGCTATTAAGGGAGAGGTCCTAGGGGTACCTGACTTAGCGCTACCTGAAGCCTTAAACGCTATATGGAAGCATACCTCGAAGATAAAGGATATAGGTGTAGAGGAAGCGCTAAACAGCGTGAAGGACCTCCTAAGGCTCTGGGCCACCATGAAAGTATACTCCTCAAAGGACCTAGCACTAGAAGCTTTCAAACTAGCCCTAAAAGAGGATATAACTGTCTACGACGCCCTCTACATACATCTAGCACGATCTACAGGCTCGGGACTAGCAACGTTCGACGAGAAGCTCTCTAACGTAGCGGAGAAATACGGCATAACAACATACCCATAATGATCGAGGAAAGATGAGGTTGTATATAAAGGCAACTTCTACTCTAGGCTTTGGAATAGCAGGGTTTAATTTTGCTCCAATCTGTATTAAGGCCCTGTAACCACCTTAGGTCTTACAGAACTAGGGATTAGGTTTGCTCCTCCTCTCCCTTGCTAGCTTTGACAACGTTAAACGCTGGATAAACAGTCTATTTCAAATGTAGGCTCTCTCTAAGAGTCCTTTATAGAGGGATATGCAGGTTCTGTGGATGGGGGAATTGCTATCTTGCTAAATGTGTTTGTATCGATCTAGAGCTTGAATGCTACTACTCCCTTTGTCTTGGCGTATGCCTCTACTTCTATGCCTATCCAGACTCCGGCTAGGATCGGCTTGGGCCTGACGCCCGTCCTCAACTCGTAGAGGTCAGTCTTAGCTAGTAGTGTACCTATATCGGTGTGTGAGGGCTTGACTTTAACCTCTACTATGAAGTGCTCCTTTCTCCCATCCCTCTCTGCTACTACTAGCAAGTCTATATCTTCATCGTTGACCTTATGGTTTCGTCTTGAAATCTTAACCGTGTAGCCTAGGGACTCCAGCTCCTCCACTATAACCCTGGAGAGCATTGCCTCAACAAAGCCGCCTAGCATGACCTCTACGCCTGATAGCCTCCTATTAAGTTCAGAGTATCTTCTCTCGAGATCCTCCACAGAGCCAGCAAGCTTCTCAACGAGCCCTCTCAGGTCCCTGAGCTCGCTTGACACCTGGTTTAAGCTAGCCTTTACTTCACCAATTCTCTTCTCAACGAGTTCCTCGACCACGTGAGGTATCATCTCTAGAGCCTCTACTAGCTTAGTGGCTTCGCCACTTTCCTTCAGCTCCTCCAGCAACCGTCTATACTCTTTAACTCTTCCAGAACCTTTACTTCCCATTGCCTACAGGCCCTCCTTAACCCTATAAAGGAGGCGGAATTTAGAGTTTAAAGATCTACAACCCCATGATGTAGCCGCTCCCCACTCTCTACTAACTCCTTTCAAGGAATTCAATAATTAAAGACCTTATCGTTATCGATCTTGAAGAAGCTCTATGCCCTATATTATTTTAAAATGCTAGCCTCCTCCTTAAATGGCTTCCCCCAAACTTTCCTAGAAAGCTGGTTGAATGGCGGGCCCGCCGGGATTTGAACCCGGGACTTCCGCGGGGCCAGGACCCCTCGCCGCACCCCCTCTACGGGTTAAGAGCCCGCCGCTCTACCAGGCTGAGCTACGGGCCCGCCGTGCATGGTATAGTCTGTGGGTGGGGCTTATAGGCTTTATGGGGGTCTGGCTGTGTGTTTGCGCGCCTCCAGCCCCTCACTTGTAGGGTCTTGGCTTTAGGGGTTAGGGTTTTAGCCTCCCGGCTAGTGTACTATGTGATTTTTGGGTGTGGTAGTTTGGGTTGGGTGGTTGTTGGGGGTCTTGGTGGTGGCGGGGATGTGGGTCTCGCAGCCATACTAGCTTCTATGCTCAGGGGGGTTAGGGTTGTCTACGCCAGCTTCTCCGGCTGCCACCCTGAGAGGTATCGGGGTAGGAGGGTTGCGGGGAGCCTTGTGGAGCCCGGGGAGTACCATCCCAGGGACTTCGAGTGGGCCCTCTCAAGGGCCTTCCCCGGCGCCGAGGTCTACAGGCTCTGCGTCGCCGGGGGCTTCGAGGGGGTGATGGAGGGGCTGCGGTGGCTGGATAGGCGCTACAGCCCCAAGTGTACTATCCACGCCGACATCGGCGGTGACGGGCTGCTCACGGGGTACGAGTCTAGCCTTGGGAGCTACAGGATAGACTCTATAGCTAGGGCGGCGCTTGCCGAGGCTTCTGAGAGGCTGGGGTGGAAGAGCCTAGTAGCTGTTGGGGGGCTGGGGCTTGAGGGTGGTAGGAGGAGGGAGCTAGACCTTGGGGAGCTGGTTGCAGGCCTACTCTACTACGAGGATATGGGGGCGCTTCTAGGGGTGGTAGAGCCTCCCAGCGACAGGGCTGGGATAGCGTGGAGGCTCATGCACCCGGGGAGGGAGATGGTCTCCGTCATGCTCCCACTATACGCCGCCGCCCTAAGGGGCAAGACTGCCTTCAGGGTTGAGAAGGGGTATAGCACGGGGCTCCACAGGATAGACTGGTGGGCCAAGTACGTCTTCATACTAGACGCCCGTAGGTCCTGCGAAGCGAGCCCACTATGCATAGCTGCAAGGAGCGACTGGAACAAGATATGGGGGCCTTGGAGCCCCCCGAAGCCCCCGAGGGGCTACCTGAAAGCCTTGAGGAAGGCCAGGCAGGACCCCGAGGACCATCTGAGAAGGATCGTGAGGAGGATGCTAGACAACACCCTGCTAGAGAAGCATTGCGCCTAGCCGGCTAGTAGGTCCTACGCCACTAGGCCTTTAAGGGGGCTGGTTTCACCAGGGCCTGGTAGGGCTCTAGGCTTGGATTGTAGCGTTAGCATCGTGAAGGGTAGCCCTGCAACCCTTATAGAAGCCTGTAGCGACAAGGTCTACGTGGTCGACCCTGGTCACGGGAGGAAGAGGGCTCGGCAGCTAGCTAAGACTATTAAGAGTCGTGGACCACGGGAGACAGTATTCCTAGTGACCCACTACCACAGCGACCACCATATAGCCCTCTCCCAGGGGCTGCTCGAGGCTGAGGGCCTGGTGGGGGCTGTGGTAGCGGCTCCCAGGCTCGACTCCCCCGCCCTTAGGGATCCGTTGTTGAGGGTCACGCTTACCTTCGGCTACCCCCTGCCCCCGTCGAGTAGCTTAACGCTATTCGACCCCCTCCCGGTGAGGGTCGATGTGGAGCTAGAGCCTCCAGCCAGGCTGGGCCCTCTGGAGGTCCTACCCCTTCCAGGCCACACCCCGGGCCAGGTTGGCGTTGTGGCTGGCGACGGCACTCTATATGCTGCTGACTCCCTATTCGGCCTCAAGGTTCTGGAGCGTTACGGGGCGCCGTACCACTTCGACCCCTGCCAGGCCCTGGAGACCCTTGAGGGGCTTTTGGATAGCCTGGGCCGCTACGAGAGGCTACAGCCCTCACACGGCCCCCTGGTGGCTGGCGGTGATGCCTTTAGGCTTGTGGAGGCTAACATAGAGGCTGTTAAGGGGCTCCTAGAAGGCCTGAAGGGGGTACTCAGGGAGCCAGCGAGCCTTGAGGAGGCCTCCATGAGGCTAGCCCCGGCCCTAAGGGTCCCTCCAGAGCCCCCGGTATTGTTGCTCTTCCAAGCAACCCTCCGGGGGGCTCTGTCGTGTCTTCACGCCCGGGGTGAGGTGGAGGTCCTGCAGGGGGGCTATAGGGTTAGGTGGAGGGCGGCTAGGAGGTAGCTCTGTATTACCCTAGCCTCCAGGCTTGAATATAAGCTTGAAGCCCGCCAGGGTTAGAGGGGTCGGCGGGCTTGGGTTTGCGTAGGGTTAGCGTTCCATGATTGACCGGGTCCCTCAGGCACCACCATGATAGGATCCTTGAGGCCCTGAGCCTCCTAGAGAAGCTCGTCTTCATGGACCCCCCGCCGCTGGAAGACGTGAAGCTGCTAGTAGACTTCATAGAGAGCTATGTAGACGCTTGCCACCACACCATAGAGGAGTGCATCCTATTCCAGGGGGCTAATAACGCCGGGTTCCCCCTCCAGGGAGGGCCGATCCAGGTTATGGTTTGCGAGCACGGCATGGGGAGGTACCTTGCTAGGCTGATAAGGGAGGCCGTTAGGAGAGCCGAGCTGGGGGTGGGGGGCGTGGAGGAGCTGAGGGAGTATGCAGTCATGTATGCGAGCCTCCGAAGGGAGCATATAAGCAAGGAGAACAACATACTATTCCCGGCCCTAGAAGCCTCATACAAGGAGGTAGAGTCCACAGTAGACCCCGAGGAGGTCGAGAGAAAGACGGGCCACGAGCATTGGGAGAGGGTGCTGGAGGAGCTGAAGTCTAAGTACGGGGTCTAGCTTCCCTTAGGCGAAACGCCAAATCTTCCTTGGATAGCCTGGTGTAGGACCTACGTGCCATAGTGAAGTTCGATAACCCTCTTCCCAGCTACTAGGTGGTGCTGGAGGGGCCGGTGAGGAGGCGGTTACCCTATGGCCTGAGGCCCCTCACCGATGAAGTGTGGCGCCCCGTTCCCGAGGCTCCCCTTCTAGAGGCTTCGGGCTCTCCTAGACCTCCACGCTATGATTATGGGGCCTAGTGATGCTAGGGCTACTCCCATGCTGGCTAGGTTGACCCACGTCTCCACACCCAGGGCGTCCATTGCCGGGCCCGAGGCTAGCGTTCCCAGGATCCAGCCTGTATTGAATGCTAGGCTGTAGAAGCTTGATGCCGTGTACCTTATCTCCTTGGGGCTTAGGGAAACCATTATGACGTTGCCCGAGACTACTGTGGTGGAGTAGAAGAAGCCTTGGGCTACCTGGAAGGCTAGGACCTGCCAGGCACTCTCAGCCGCTAGGTACCCCTGGAATACTAGGGCTGTGCCCGCTATCCCCATAGAATATAGCATTAGGGCCCTGCCCCTGACTAGGCCCTGGATTAGGTAGCTGTTTATGGATTGGACTAGGGGGTTTACTGCTAGGGCTAGTCCTGTGGCTACGTAGCCTAGGCCTATGAGCCTGGAGAAGATTATTGAGAGTATGCTGAATACCCCGCTGGCGAAGAAGTTCCTAACTACCAGGGTTGCCATAGCAGCCAGGACCTCCCAGGGAACCCTCCTCAGCCCCCAAAAGACGCCTCCACCCTTGGGGGGCGGGGGTGGCCTCCACGCGAGTGCTGAGGTTACTGCTGAGACAGCCGCCACGACTCCGGCGGCGTAGAATATGGGGGTGAAGCCGTAGAGGCTTGCCAGCACGCCTGCTGAGGCGGCCCCAGTAGACATCCCCAGGCCCGACGCCGCTGCTGTGAGGGCGGCTCCCCTCCTAACCCCCTTGAGTAGTGAGAGGCCTCCTAGGGCTACTGGTATTCCTGCGGAGAGCCCCGCGCCCTGGATAGCTCTGACTGCTATCAGCAGGGCCCCGCTGGTGTGTGGGAGTATGAATGAGGTAGCCGAGGCTATGGTCATCCCTAGAGTCAGCACCAGCCAGGGCCTCCGGGTCGCATCTGATAGTAGCCCGGCCAGGGGGGTGGCGAGTGTTACTGCTACGAAGTAGGCAGAGGCTGTCAGGTTTATGAGGGTGTAGCTCCAGCCAAGCTCCCTGAGGTAGAGGGGGAGCCAGAACCCCACAGACCCCACGTTATAGAAGTATGCGAAAGCGGGAAGCATGGCAAGGAGGACTTCAATCCTGCTACTCCCCACCAACTACACCCTAGACCGGGAATCCACCTAGAACCATTAAGCTACGCCTCAAGTAAAGCACATACCATCCCCGACACACGCTTTAAAGCACTATTCTAGGGAGCTTAGGCTCCCCCCGCGCTTTTAAGGGGCTTACAGCGTTTAGGGGAAGTGGTGGGCTTCTCTGGCACTCTTAAGAAGCGTTGTAAAGGAGATCGTAAGCTCGGCTGATGTCGAGTGGAACCCCGGCCCCGCAGAGCTACGCTCACTCTCAGGGCGTTACGCGAGGTTTACCAGGACTGGCTCCCTAGCGGTAGTGTCTAGGAGGGCTAGGGCTCGGCTTCCCGGCAGAACTAGGGTTGTTGAGTCTAGGGAGCAGGTGCCTGAGGGGCTGGTTGAGGAGGTTGAGGCAAAACTGTTAAAGGGGAGGTTCTATGCGGTAGAGCGGTGCGTAGGCGCTGGCAGTATAAGGTTCCGAGTGCTAGCCCTTGTAGAGGCAGATTACCCCCACCTAGCCCTGATGGCCCACTTAAACTTCTTCCCCTGCGAGAGGGAGGGGGGAGAGCCTGACTTTGTAACCCTAGACTCCCCGGGCTGGAGGGACCAGTGGATCCTTGTGGATAGGCGTGGAGGCTCGACTCTGATACTAGGCTCTGACTATTATGGGGAGCTTAAGATGAGTTTCCTGAGGCTAGCTATGAATGAGGCTCGCGATAGACTGTATAGCCCCGGCCTCCACGCTGGGAGCAAGCTCTATAGGGTTAGGGTTAATGGTGGCTTGAGGGACGTGGGGGTCCTGGTTTTCGGGCTTAGCGGTACTGGGAAGACCACCCTAACCCTCGAGTCACACGGTCTCAAACAGCCTGAGGGTGCCGTGCTGAGGCAGGACGACATAGTGATTCTAACCCCGGATGGGAGGGCTCACGGTACCGAGTATAACCTATATCCTAAGACCGACAGCGTGCCAGAGCTCCCGGCACTACAGCCGGCAGTACTCCATCCAGACGCCGTGTTGGAGAACGTTGTGGTTAGGGGTGACGGTACGCCGGACTTCAGCGACCTCAGCATAACGCCGAACGCCAGGGCCTTGGCGATCAGGGAAGCCATACCCCTTGCCGACGCCCGAGTAGACCTGGATAGGGTTGAAGCCCTCTTCTTCCTCACACGCCGCCCCGAGATGCCGCCTCTAGCCCGCCTAACAAGCCCCGAGCAGGCGGCAGCCTACTTCATGCTGGGGGAGAGCTTTAGGACCAGCGCCGAGTCTGGGAGGCCCGAGCCTGTGAGGGTGCCTGGCTTCGACCCATTCATGCTAGAGCCTAAGTGGAGGAGCGGGCTGCTCATCCTAGACTTTGTGGAGAGGCTGGGGCTGGATGTCTACGTAATGAATACTGGCTACGTGAAGGACGCTAAGGTTAGACCCGAGGTCTCTAAGAGGCTGATGCTAGCCGCCGTGAAGGGCGAAGTCGAGTGGAGGAGGGACCCACACCTAGGTGTGGAGGTAGCCGTACACGCCTCCGGCGTGAACCTCGAAGAACTACTACCACAGAACCGCTACGGGCCCAGTTACCCCAGGGTCGTGGAGGAGTTGCGCAGGGAGAGGATAGAATTCCTGGAGAAGCGCCTACCCCGCCTAAAGTTCCTGGCGAGTTACGTGTAGCCTTGAAAGCTGATGTGAGGGAGGACTTACTCCCGCATAGTCATTAATAGGCGGCCACCGGCGAGGCTAGGTCCTACCTCTACCCTAGCCACCTTGGGTTCTTTGTAGCCTCTCCACCAGTCCTAAGGCATTAACTCTTAACGCGCTCAACAATCCCTTCTCCAGCATCGTCTTTAATAGTAGTTTGTAGACTGGGGCTTGGGGCTTGAAGGTGAAACTTGTGGGCTCGCGGCGCGGGTATGCTACGTTGGATTCTACCAGCAACGTTGCCACTCGGTAGAGGGTAGGTTTTTCGAGGGGCCTAACCTCCTCTCCTTCCAGTACTCTATACGCTAGCTCTAGGAGCCTTCTGGGGTCCTCGCCTTTCATCCTGTCTATAAGCCTTGATACGGCGTTTTCAAGGGTCGTCTTAGAGGCTTCTACAAACTTTAGTATAGAGCCTTTACCCCTGCATAGCTCCTCTAAATAGCCTGGGTTTCTGCCTGCTAGGGATACTATGAGGTCGTAGTTGGCTTCGCAGCCTCTAAGCTCCCGGTACTCCCTGTAGAGGGCTCGGAACTCCTCCTCCTTTATCTCCTCGACCAGCATGAACGTAGCGTTGTAGCCGAAGAGCCTTGCGTGGGCCTCACCCGTGGCTATGAAGCCGTCGCTCACAGTCACTACAGCCCTCAAGCCCTCAACTCCCCCCTTGGCTAGCCAGTGGGCAAGCGCCTCCAGATCCCTTACTGCCTCCCTGGGCTCCTCGTAGTCCGGCAGCATGTGGAACTCGTCCACCACGACCACAGTCTCCCCCGTCAGGGACCTGGCGGCGAGGTAGGCTATGTAGACTAGGGCCCCCACGTTTAGCCTTTCGAGGGATGCCCTCTCAAGCCTGGATAATATGAGATTCTTGAGCCCCTCCTCCGGAGCCTCTAGGTAGGCCTTCAGGTCTTCAAGGCTCCTCGCCGCCCTCAGCCTGTCAGCCTGGAAGGCTACC
>WAKF01000067.1 GCA_015523465.1 Aeropyrum sp. | reverse complement strand
CCTGGGGGCTATACACCTCTACCTAAAGCTCCGGAGGCTGGATGCCGAGCCCATCCTGGGCTCGATCGTGTGGGAGAGGCTCCCGGTAGACCCTAACCCCGGCCCAGCCCCCATCGAGAATCTCGTGGGTGGTAGGAGGCTGGGTAGTACCTCAGCCCTAGTCTCTGGGGGCGAGGTGGTGGTTAGAGGCGGGGTCTCGTTCAAGCCGCAGGTTGTGAGGGCCGCTGAGGTCCTAGGCTCGGAAGCCCTATACATAGACGCCTCCAAAGGCCCTCAGGGGATAGCAGAGGCCCTTAGAGACGCCGCTGTGGAGCTGGGAGTGGATGTGGTGGTGGCGCTAGACTCCGGGGGCGATGCCCTGGCTGCGGGCTGTGAGGAGAGCCTTTGGAGCCCTCTAGCGGATGCTATGAGCTTAAATGCCCTCCTAAAGTTCCCCGGCGAGAGGCTGTTGGCAGTTCACGGGCTGGGAACCGACGGGGAGCTGCCTAGGAGTTACCTTCTCGCTAGGCTCTCGGAGCTAGCCTCCAGGGGCGGGGTCATCGAGATAGCAGGTATGAGCCGGGGGGAGGCCGCTATGCTAAGAAAGGTGCTAGACCGTTTCGAGAGTGAGGCATCCAAGGCTCCCGTCGAAGCCTTCCTAGGTGCCCTTGGGGCTAGGTGTATTAGGAGGGGTACTAGGAGGATAGAGCTAGACCTCCTACAGGCAGCAACGATCATAGTTGACCCAGACAGGCTTGCAGAGATGACTGAGATGCCCGGGATAGTAGAGGGGGCTCGCAGCGTAGAGGAAGCCTCAAAGATGATGAACTCCAAGTGCATCTACACAGAGCTAGACCTGGAGAAGGACCTGGCCTACGGGAGGGCCACGAGCCCCGAGGAAGCTAGGAGGAGGGGTAGGGAGAGGCTACTAGCCTCTGGCTGTAAGCCCCTCAAGTGCCCTCAGTACTACTCAAACCACGACTACGTATGACTCTACTCGGTAACCCTATCAACAGCCTCCCTACCAACTCTCGAAGCCCTAACCTCGGCAATAGCCTCCTCAAGCATCTCAACCCTCTCTATCAGGAAGTTCAAGGCCTCCTCAAGCTGTCTATACCTACCCTCAACCATAGTCATCTTAATCCTAACCTCCCTCTCAAGCTTATCCACCTTCCTAGACACCGCTGCAAGCGCTTCATCGTCCCTAGCCTCCCTCGCAGCAAAGCCCTTCTCAAGCCCCATCCTAATGTAGATCTTGATGAGGTCGGTAACCTGTATACCTAGCTGCGAAGCCCTCTCCTTCAACTCCCTATACGTCTGCTCCGGCAAGCTCAAATGAACAGTAGGCAAGTGTACACCCCTCCAAAGAGAAATACGGGACTCCTCCTATATAAAGATTTCTACCTTGAGAAAAAGACTGGTATCCTCCGCTACCAGTCTTTCCCTCTCGATAGGAATAATGGAGAGACAGGCTAGCCAAGAGTTAAGGTTAACGAGCCCTCTATATGAGAGGTGGAGATGCAGGGGTAGCCTGAGAGGGGTGGAGTGGCGTGAGGGTGGTGTCGTTCAAGATAACGGATGACCTGCTGGAGATGCTGGAGGAGTACGCTAGGAAGAAGGGTATGAGTAAGAGCGAGGTTATCCGCCGAGCCCTGGAGGCGTATATCCGGGAGAAGCCGCAGATAAAACCATATATTGGCAAGCGTATCAAGGTCTACGCCTAGACGAGGGCTAGTAGATACCTCAGGATGTCGGTCCTGGTAACTATGCCCACAGGCTTTCCAGCATTATCCACTACCAGCAGCCTGCCAACGCCCTGGAAGTCCATGTACTTCATAGCCTCTATTATGGGCTCGTTCTCGTTTATGGTGAAGACGTTCCTTCTCATATAGTTCCTCACGGGGGCGTCTAGGTCCTCCCCCCGGGCTACGAGCATGGCTATGTCTGTAGTGGTTATGAAGCCCACTATCTCCCCGCCAGAATTCTCTACGGGAGCCCCCCGGATCCCGTGACTGTATAGTATCTGGGCTACCCTCCTAACGCTCATATCCTCCCTCACCGTGATGAGCTTCCGGGAAACGATGTTACCCACCCTCTCGTCTGGTATAACAGAGATCTTCTTGACCTCTAGGAGCAGCTCCCCCGCCCCTCGGCTCACCTTCCTCACTATACCCTCTAGGGCGAACCTCCGGGCTGGTATACTCTCTACCCTAACCTTATCACCCTCCTCAACCGCCGCCAGGTCGCCGGTGACTCTGACTACAGCCTTCACGGGCTCGGTACCAAATATGTCTAGCAGCTCCATGTTGACCACAGGGTACTTGTACTCTCCAACCCCCTCCTTATATATTATAGCCTGCCCGTAGCCTATGGTTAGCGAGTAGGGAGAGTAGCGGCCTAGGACCTCGTAGGCCTTGAGGGTGGGCATGTAGCCCCCTGCAGGTCCCGTCCTACTCTCGACCAAGCCCAGGTTCTTGAGCCAGAGTATTATGTTGCGCACAGTCCCCTCATCCTTTCCAAGGATCTTTGCTACCTCCTTGCTCTTAATCATCCTTTTATGCCTCTCGTAGAGTTTTACGAGGGTCTCCAGGATCTCCCTCTGAATGTTGGTTAAATGCATCACCCGCAGGCTCCCCTCCACCTACGAGAATACCGGCCGAATAAAATATTTAAATATTTAGTATTTAAGGGTGAGAGCTTAACTGTGGCTCACGACCACCATCACCTCCCCCTTTCTCGTTTCTTCGCTCCCGGCAGTATTGTCTCGAGGATCCTGCGGGGTATGTGGAAAACCTCCTCGGCTATCTTCTTAATGTACGCGTCGTCGGGGAGGACCTTATCTAGCCATGAAAACTCGAGGGCTAGAGCCTGCTTCATAGCCTCTTTAGTAATCCTATCCCTAACCTCCCCTTTCTGAATGGCCTCGGCGATCCTGAAGGCTATATAGAACCTAGCGTACTTAGAAGCTGTCTTCCTATGCTCAGGGAAGGCTTCCACGAGCCTTTTAAGGAGAGTCTTGAATGTGTCGTGGTGGGAGAAGCCGAAGTACGCTTCAGTAAGCTTCAGTCTCAGCATCCTAGCGATCGTGTTGTCGTCTAGAGGTCTCCCCAGTATAGCTTGAACCTTGAGTCTCGCCCTCTGAGGCTCGTCGCTGAGTAAGGCCTTAATGGCCTCTTCATACTTAACCTCCTCGCCGAAGACAGTGTCAAAGAGGTCTGGGTGGGATGCATCTAATCCCCAAGCATGCTTCCCCACAACGTAGAGGCTAGCCAACTCCTTGTCGTATAGGTCCGGGGGGTTAGAGGCGCCCTTTATAGGCGACACGCCCTCCCTCTCATAATACTCCCTCATAATCTCGACAACCCTCTCCCTGGTAATACCGCCCTCCCTCTCCCAAACGCCGATAACCTCCTCCCAGACGTCAAAGAGTATCCCAAGCCTCCTCTTCACCCCTATGCCAGCCCTTCTCATGGCCCTACACTCTCCCCCTAGCCATCGTACCTTGCCTTCACGGCAGCGGAGGTCCTAGCCGCCGGAGAGTCTTTATTACGCGGGGGGTAAATGAATAATCATAGTGGTGCCAGGGGTTGAGCGGCCCCCTGGAGTGGCTCCCAGTTAAGGCTCAGAACGTCAAGGTTGGCAGCGTTAGGGAGGCGTTGGATAAGTGTGGAGTCGAGCCCTGCCTGGCTATAGCACCCATCGAGCTTGTGAAGGAGGCTGCAGGAAAAGGGTGTAGGCCTCCGGGAGGCCACGTCTACTTAATCCTAATTTCCGAGGAGGACGCTAAAGGTTGAAGCCCCTCCTCCTTAAGCACTCCCTAACCCTCTCGTCCATCTCCTCCACAGGCCCGCCGGGGCCTAGGACCTTCGCCACCTTCTCTATGAAACCCTCCATCGTGAGCTTGTAGGCCTCGGCCTTAGAGTCTACGTCGCCATACCCGTTTACTCCTACAAGGGCCTCCCTGGGGGCTCTAGGAGTCAGTCCGGGCATGTCAGCAGGCTTCCCTATGTTCAAGCCGGCAACGGGCACCACGAGTTCCGGCAGTTTTAGGACCTCTGCGGTCTCGCAGGGCCTACCGTAGACTGCTATAAAGTTTATAGCGTAGCCGAGACCCTCTGCTACCAGGGCGGCCCACGAAAGGGCTATGGAGGCCGATATGACCCCTTGAATGTAGTCAGCGAGCCCCGGCCTCCTAGTCTTAGCTCCCTGCCTCTCCAGGGCCCTGAGTATCTTAGCATAGTCAACGCTGAAGACGAGGAAGACGGGGGCCTCTGCGATCTGCCTCTGACCCCAAAGCACCTCCGCGAGCCTCTCCTTCAACCCCCTATCAGTGACCACTGTAACGTGGACCGGCTGGAGGTTCCAGGGGGAGGCGTGACGCCTAGCAGCCTCTAGGATTGCGTCTAGGTGCTCCCGGGGTATGGGGTCTGGCTTGAAACTCCGAATACTCCTATGGCTTTGAACCACCTTGAAGCAAGCCTCACCCAACTCTGCAGCCTCAACGCCCATCCAGGTACACCGCAAGGGTGTGGAGGCGGAGGGGACTTAACGTTTGACATTAACCCACAAAACCGCTATTAACCCCTAAAACACCCGTTATAGCGCTGGAGCCCCCGTAAGCACCCCGAGTCCCGGGGGGTTCGATGAGCGGGGGAGGCTCCACCCCTAGGCCTCACCTTCTCCTAGCGTTAACTAGGTATGCTGTGAGGGCGCCAGCTACAGAGCCTATTATCAATGCACCAGGGGCTACGTAGACCAAGTTGTTGAGCCTCGCCTCCGCCTCTGCAGCCCTCTCCCTATAGTCATCTATCCTGGCTTTGAGGTAGCTGTTCTCGCCCTCCAGCTCGGCCACCTTGCCTTCCAGCTCGTCAACCCTACTCCTCAGGTCGTCTACTAGCCTGTTTAGGTCCTCGATTCTAGTCTCCAGGTTCTTGAGAGTCTCTTCGAAGCCGAACCCCCGGGTTACAAGATCTACCTGCTGGGGGTAGAGGATTAGGGCTTCGTCTACGAGGTTTGAGGCGTAGAGGTTGTAGGCTACGTAGTCTCCAATGCTTACAAAGGCCTCAAGCACAACCTTACTCTCGCCGGGAGCTACGGAGTCTACGGGGGCTACGAGGGCTATCAAGGCCCCCTCAGAGCCCTCAGCGTACTCGAACGCCTCGTTGACGTATATGAAAGCTGGGGTTGGGGTTTGGAGTGTAAAGCCTACATAGGCGTCAGCAGACCCATCAACCTCCTCCACAGCTATGAACCCCTTGAGGGCTGATACAGGCTCTTTAACCTCGCCCTCAACCTCCACAGCCTCGTACGCAGTCTCCCCCGCTTTTAAGGAGCTATAGGCAACCCTCCACAGGGCCCCTTCCTTAGGCGAGTAAGGTACTACTATACTCGGGCCTCCAAGGTCTGTTATCATCACCTTAGGCTCGCTGGAGACGTTTTCAACCTCGAGCTTAACGTAGAAGCCCGGAGCCCACGAGTAAGCCTCTATCGTAAGCCGGTAAACCAGGCCGTCGACCCCGCTACTCTCGAGCACAGCCCTGGCAACGCTATCCTCAGAGCCATACTCTACCACACTCCACTCGACACCGGCCTCTCCTATATCACCCTCTCTTACGAGGACTAGAGGGGCTACTATGGGGTCTGAGACTATGATCCTCTCTCCATCAACGATCCTGGCGTTGAACTCCTTCAAAGCCCCTGTTGCCAAGTCGATCTTAAAGTCTGCAAGGTAGGTTGAGAAGGTTATCGAGTCATCCGTCACTGCCACAACGGCACGAGGCTCCCCTTGCAAGGCTGTTGAGTGTACTGGAAGGGCTATGGATAGGGTTAAGGCTAAGGCTATTAGGAGCGGTGCTAGCCTCTCAACCCCCAACCCAGGCACCGGGGGCTACGGTGTTGCAGGCCGCGCTCTTAAACGAGACTACGGCTACCCCAGGCTCCTCCTAGCCTCCTCGAGGGCCTCCGGCGTAAGTTCTAGGGCCCTCTTAACAGCATATACTATATCGCCGGTCTCACAGTAGCTGGCTAGAGTTATCGTTGTGAATATGTCGCCAGCCCCCGTAGGGTCCTTAATATACCTCGTAGGTCCTGGAAGCCTCACCTCATTACCCTCAACTATCAGGCTCACAGGACCCGGCCCCCGAGTATAGACTATCACCCCCCGAGGGCCCATCGAGTCTACAGCGCTCCACAGACCCTCCTCCCCGGTATCGTCGCTCGAGACGTGGATCAGGTAGGACCTACCCTCGGGCACGAACGCGTCCCATATGCCACCATAACCTCTCACATAGCCTTGAACGTCGAGCCCCACACACTTCACGTCACTCCTATGAGCCAGAAGCTCCGCCACATAGCCCGATTCCTCCCCGGTTATGGGGGATAGGAGTATGGCGTCGGGCTTCACCTCGTCTATAGCTCTTAGTAGCTCCTCAACCCTAAACCCCTCAGGCCTTCCTAGTATCTCGCTAAGCCTCCTACTACCCATGTAGACGTGGCGGAACACAGCCCCCCTCCCTGCAGCCTGGTAGCCTAGCCTCTCAACGCCAAGCTCCCACTCAACCCTGGTGGTCTCCATAGTCTCCCAGCCCCAGGGGCCTACAGCATAGACCTTCCACCCGACAATGGAGGCTCCGAAGGAGCTGTAGAGAGCGGGGCCCCCGGGCCTGGGAACCACGCTATCCTCATACACCATGTAGTCCATTGTGGGCGGCGACGCCACTAACACCACAGGCACTACTCACCACCCCCAGGCTGAGTGGCGGGAGCGTGGAGTAGTAGGGGGTAGGGTAAACGCCCTAGACCAGGCAGCTATAATTAAGGGGTCTGCCTCAGGCTTTATAAACTGAAACCCCCCTCAAAGCCCTCCTAGCCTTAGCCTCCCAGGCTGCTACCCCTCCAGGGCCCCCAGCACCTCTAACACTCTCACAGAGCCCTCAACGCTTACTGGGGGTGACAGGGCTAGTGCTATCGAGGTTGCCTGCTTGAGCGTGTAGCCCCTCCACAATAGACTCAAAAGCAACCCCCTGACGGCCAACCCCTCCTCACCGAGCCCTAGGACCTCCCCCGAGGCCCTGGCAGCCTCTACCAAGGCGTCAGGCGACCTTCTAGCCCTGGGCGCCCAGTGGGGTGCCGGGATTACTGCAGCCCTAACCTTCGAACCCTCGCTCAACGTCAGGGGCTTAGGGGGGTGTGTGATTGGTTTAATTCCTATGGTGATGGGTACTAGGTACCCAGCCCTGTGTGCATCTTCAAGCCTCCCCTCCGCCACCCTCAACGCTACTAGCTCAGAGACCATCCTGTATGCTAGGGGCTCTAGAGGGAGCCTAACGTGCGTTGAGGCCGCCGCTGCTACGGCAGCCGCAAGCCTCCACTGGGACTGATGGAATAGTAGGCATGTGACAGGGATCCCGCGAGCCTCGAGAAGGTATTTATCCCAGGATGGGCACAACCCCCCAACCTCCACCCTAACCCCGAACATCCTAGAAGCTATGAGGGCGGCTGCATAGACCCTAGCAGCAACCCCCCAGCCGTAGGGCGGTGTTGGCGGTACTATGATCAGCTCGCCCCTCCTAGCCCCAGCCTCTAGTAGGAGGGCTTCAGCACCCCACCTCACAAGTCTAGAAGCCCCCGCAAGCCATGAACCCGTAACCCTAGAAACCCCCGCGAGAACCACGCCCCAGCCGCTGGATGAGCCCGCCAGGTAGGCTTGGAGGCCCGCTGCTAGAGGCGCTGAGGCCCCGCCTCCGAACGTGTACTCGCTTATGGGGGCCACCACAACAAGCCCAGCCTCGCCCGGGGGCGCTGCTATGACTACAGGATACCTCGCATCCCAAGATAAGTCTGAGTCCACTCTGATCCTCGCAGGCTCGCAGGACCTCCACACCCCCAGCCTAGCCGCCACAGCCGGGGGCCCCTCAAGGCTGGTAGGGTTTAACGCTGGAACCCTCCTAGCCAACACCACCCCCGAAGCCCCGCCAGCCGAGGCTAGGTGGTAAGCCACACCCGGATCCAGGCCCTGAGGCGGGGCTACGAGCCTACCCTCAGAGGCCCAGAGGAGCCTCTCAACATCATCCACGCTGACGAGCCTACCCTCAGCCTCGCCCGGAGGGCTATGTACCGCTGCGCCTCCAGGGCTACCCCAAGCCCTATGGCTCCCGGCTAGGACCTCCCCCCACACGGGCCTCCAGTGAGGGGGCCTGGGGGCCCATTGGGGTAGGGGCTTGCCCGTGTACCAGACGGCCTCAACCTCCCCCTCACCCTCCTCGATCAAAGCGACTTCAAGGTCCTCGGCTAGCCTGTAAAGCTTCTCGCCACCCTGCCAC
>WAKF01000066.1 GCA_015523465.1 Aeropyrum sp. | reverse complement strand
GATTGAGGGGGACGTAGGCGCCCACCACCACCCTATGGACCCCCCTCTCCAGGGACTCTAGCTCCCAGAAGTCGTCTACGTCTTTCCAGGGAGCCCCCTCCACGTCTACAGCCCTCGGGGGGCCTATCACCTTGGCTGTGCATGTTATGAGAGTTGAAAGCTGCAGCTCTCCCCCCTCAGGGGTGCACAGGCCCTTATAGAATGTCTCGGCTACGGAGGCCTCTAGCTTATGGACCCCCACGTCTACTGGGAGGCTTGGAGGGTACCTTTTGGACAGCCCCCTCACAAACCCCCCTTCAACAAGAGCCTTAGTGGCCTCCCTCCTATCAACATAAGCGGGCCTGCTGTCAACGCCTATAGACCAGCATGGAGCCCCTGCAAGCGCCCTGGCAACCTCAACGCCGTAGACGTGGTCCATCATGGAGACTACGGGGCACTCGCCCCTAGAGAAGACACCCTCCAACCCCATGACAGCCGTGTACCCGTTACCCCGCCAAGCCTCGCTAACCTTAACCAGGCTCCACGCCGGCGTGTACGGGCACTCACGTAGAGCCTCGGACACGTAATACTGCGTTACGTGTGAGGACACCGCTAGGATCTCACCCACCCCTGCTAAAGCCAAGGAAACAACTGGATAGCATGCCAGCGGCAAACCCCGGAGCCTAACGGACTGCTTAGCAACCCCCCCAGTCTCCCTAAACCTCCTACCCTCACCAGCCGCCAGTATTACCGCCGCCCCCGCCACAGTTAGGACCCTATGAGGTCTTTGATACCAGGTCAAGTGTATAAGCTTTTAAACCCAGTTAATTCCAGTCTCTATCGTAGTGGTTTGGGTATAGGTGAGTATGGTTGAAACCTAGAGTAATTACTATAACCTTCGCACTGGTACTAATACTCATAATAGCCCTCCCAATGGCACCCTACACGCCCCAAGCGGCACAAGCAGGTAAGGACACAAGCAGCTTCTCCCTCGTAGTACACCCATCATTCTATACACAGGAGCTCTGGGAGAGAGGCTACCTAGTGGAAGACCCTACAATGGAAGAGTTCCTAACAAAGATGGAGCAGAGGATAGCGGAGCTTGAGGCTAGGGGCATACTAGAGCCTGTTCCCTCCAAGTTTAAGGGAGGGGAGAAGGCTGTCAGAGCCTTCATACTGGTACCACCCAACGCTACTAGACAGGACATTGAATCCCTGAAGGACTATACGAGCGGGATCATAGGAGTCTTCCCCACCCATGCCTACACTATAGTATATGCCTGGGTGACTAAGAGCGACCTAGCAAGGCTATCACAGGCCCCCATAGCTATAGCAGCCCTACCGGAGACGATGGTAGGGTATAATGCGCCTCCGGCTAAGAGCGATCCTCTATCCAGGGCTCAGCTTAGAGACGAGATCATAGGCATGGGCTTCGAGAGGAAGCAGCCTCCGGCTCCAGCCCAGGCTGGAAGCGGGGCTGGAGGGGCACCCTACCACTACACGGTAGAGCTGACGGGAGCTGCAAAGGTGTGGAGAGAGCTAGGCTACATGGGGGCTAGGACCACTATAGCTGTTATAGATACTGGAGTAGACTATGCGAGCCCCGCCCTAGGGCCTAGTGCTGTCGCCCGCGACTCTCTCTATGGGCTTCCCTTCATACTAGACGACTCGCTAGGCATCGCCTTGACGCCCGCTACTGTAACCTTAACCCCGGTCTACGACGCCCAGGGTAACCTTGTATCGGTTCAAGGCTCCATAGACGTTAACCAGCTCTACATCTACCTCCCGTTCTTCGAGTACGTGAGGCCCATAAGCTATGGCTTCGTGTGGACCTACGGCTTCGTATCATTCGACGTTTCACAGTTCGAAGTGCCCATCGAAGTTTACCAGGCCGTGCAACAGGGCGGAGCCCCGCCTAAGTTCGGCCTGCTCTTCCAGATAATCTTCGCCCCCGGCTTCCCATGGATGACTGTGCCTCTACTCGTTGCCGACGTGGACGCTGACGGCATCTACGACAGCGTTTACGTTGACATGTCAACGATATACTACTACCTAGCCCAGACTTACCCAGGCTTCCTATTCCCCGGGGTACCCGACGCGCCAGACCACAGCTTCGCAGACGAGGCACCCGTCTCGCTATTCAACCCTATAGCTGCTAGGGACTTCGACGGCGACGGCTTCTATGACTTAAGCATAGGCACCTTAGCTGGCTATGTATACGACTCGCTAGGCGTCATAATAGCGGAGAAGACGGGAGTCATCGAGCAGAGCGGGGGCTGGTACTTCCCTGACGCATCCATAACTCTCTACGGCATAGAGTATGCGGGAGCAGTGTGGCCTGGATTCGACTGGTGGGAAGGCGACTACGTGGTATTACACTACGACTTCTTCAACCACGGAACCTTCGTGGCAACTACTGCGGCTGGCAGGCCTGTAGAGGCTTACGTGGGCTTCACGCCTGGCAGCAGTACCGGGACTGCTACAATCGTTGGACAAGCACCTGCAGCTAAGATTGCCTCCGCTAACGCCCTATACGCCGGTAGCGTGCTAGCAGCCCTCTACTTCTTCAGCGGCTTCTGGCCCACAACACCCTACGGCTACGACTACTGGATCCCGGCACCCCTAGGCGGCACCAACCCCTGGGTAGGGTGGACCGGCACGCTCATGATCTGGGAGACGTTCCCAGAGCTTCCCAGAGCCGACTTGACTAACAACAGTTGGGGTATAAGCGGCTGGGCCATATGGGGCTGGGCTAGCGGTATGGACCCGATCTCGGTGGCGGTAGACTACATGTCGTTCAACTCGACGACAACCCACTTCATAGCGGCTGGTAACGGAGGACCTGGCTGGGGCACCACTGCAGTACCCGGAGCCGCTACTATGGCTGTAACCGTTGGAGCCGCCACAGAATTCACCTACCTGGCAGCCTTCGGAGCGCTCCCCGGAGGTAACAGGCAGGTTGTAAGCTGGAGCAACAGGGGCCCGGCTGAGACCGGGTTCCCGAAGCCCGATGTCGTAGCAATCGGCAGCTTCGCCTGGGCTGTAGGTAGGGTCTGGGATAGCCTCGCCTGGGGTGTAATGTCAGGCCACCCGCAGTACGTGGTAGACCTCTTCGGCGGGACAAGCCAGGCAACGCCGATGGCCGCTGGTGTGGCGGCCCTGGTAGTTGACGCTGCTAAGGCCATGAGGGGCTACACGGCGTTCAACCCCTCACCCCTAACCCCAGCGGAGCTAAAGGTGATACTAACCAGCACGGCTAGGGACATGGGATACGACCCATTCAGCCAGGGTGGAGGGTTCGTTGACGCCTACAAGGCTGTGAAGAGGGTTACAGGTCTAAACACCACGCAGCCCATAGCATACCTATCCGGGACCGACGCTCGGTCAATGTACAAGGCAGTTATGGGGGTGAACCCGGGAACAGAGTTCCCGATGAACAGCCTGGTACACATAGGCAGGCAGGGATCCTCAAAGACTGTAACCCTCGTCATAGAAGGTAAAGGCTACTACAGGGTTAAGGCCTTAGCCTTCAAGGGCGAGAGGATACTGGAGAGGAGGACCGTCTACCTAGACTTCGGCCAGATCTACCCTGGCGATAGAGTGATACTAGCCGTCTACGACCTAGCCAGGTTCCGGGGAGCCGGTTTCGTAGAGTTTAAGGTGTGGTTCCCGTTCAAGTACTTCGATAGTTGGGGCCGCCAGCAGTATGGAGCCCCTAGGCTTGGATGGGCCTGGATACACGGTGTGGAGCTATGGTACTGGATAGACCTTAATAGGAACGGCACGCCCGACGTGCCGGACGAGGTAACCAGGATTCAGTATGACATTAGGGGCGCTAACATGATGCACGTACAAGTAACGGACTTGCAAGGCCAGGTTAAGGAGATCGAGAAGCTTGTGGGAGAGTACCTAGGCATAAACCCCTCAAGCTACCCCAGGAAGCTATTGCTAGTCTACAGGAACTTCCACAACGTGTGGCCTTTCTACGTGGATAGCATAAGGGTGCCGTTTAAGATTGAGGTTAGGGCTTATAGTGCTATCTTCACGCCCTACGTCAGGACGCCTTCCTACGTGTACGTCAACGGTAAGGCTAGCATTAGGGTGACGTTGATAGCGCCGCCTGGAGGCCTCGAAACCGGCTATGTAGTTGTTGAGAGCGCTTCTACGGGTGAGAAGGCACTAGTACCCTTCGTCACCGGCGCGGCCGCCCAGCTATACAGGTACCCAGTCTCCCTACCCGGGGCTAGGGAGACTGGCGTCTACAAGGACTTTGTCTTGAGAGGAGCCTTCGACTATACTTGGAGGTATGAGAGTGGCGACTGGAGGGTCTTCTTCTTCGAGGTTAAGGATCCCACCGTGAAGGCTGTAGTAGTGGAGGTTAGATGGCCTGTAAGCTCGCAGGGTAAGGACTATACTAGCAACCTAGACGTGCAAGTCTACGGCCCCTACACCTACTATTTCGCAGACCTAGCATACTATCCAAGTCCGATGCCCGTCATGATAGATAGGGTATATGGCTTGCAGCTTGGAGGCGAGATCAGCGCTAGCTTCATACTATTCTATGACGAGCCGGAGCCCGGTAGGAGCCTGATAGTAGCCCAGACGCCTCACACAGGCCTATATAGGCTTGTTGTGAGGAACATACACTATAGCGGAGATTATCCTGAAGAGCCATTCACTGTAAGGCTATACCCCATAGCAGTATTCACCTCACCCTCACCGATCGTGGTGCCCCCAGGAAAGACTGTCTCGGTTAGGATCGACTTCATGAGCAACTTCAGCTACAAGCCCCTAGACGTCTTCATGTTTGGAGATGCCGTCTTCACGCCTGACGGCAGCAACTACTACTATGTTGTTGACTCCTTAGATGCAGGGCTGCTCCAGACGATCGTTAACGCTTCATTCACGGCGAACAGGGCAATAATCTCCACTAAATTCTCCGTAGACAGCTCAGTACCCCTTGGAACGACGTACATAGTGCCAATATCAGTTTACAGTAGCGTGCCCGTCACCAGCTACGGAGTTATATTCTTCTCGGGCTTCGAGTGGGAGCTATTCAAGTACAACTGGATAGATGTGATGTTAGAAGTGAAAACGAGAAGGTAGAGGAAAGGGAGTTAATCCCTGATAGTAACTATTCTTTTTTACTTTATACTCCCTTTATTTTGCCATTCTTATTTTGCCCATGTAGCTCTTAGCTATCACCATCCTCTGGACCTCGTTAGTGCCATCGCCTATCTCGACCATCTTTATGTCCCTGTATAGCCTCTCAACCCTACTCTCCCTACTATACCCTATGCCCCCCAGGACCTGCATAGCCATCCTAACAACGTCGACCCCCGCCTGGGCTGTGTGGAGCTTCGCTAGGCTAGCGTACCTGGGGGCGTCGGCGTCCCCCCTATCCAGCTTAACTGCTGCAGTGTAGACTAGTAGCCTCGCCGTCTCGAGTCTCCAAGCCATCTCTGCTATGAGGCTTTGGACCATTTGGTGCTCTATGAGCCTCCTTCCCATGCTCTCCCTCTCCATAGAGTACCTTAGGGCGTCGTCGAACGCTGCCTGCATAACTCCCAGGCCGCTAGCGCTAGTCACGATCCTACCCTCGTTTAGCGTCATCATTACCTTCTTGAACGCCGTCCCTGGCTCCCCCAGCACGTTCTCTGGGGGCACCCTGCATCCCTTGAAGTATACTATCCCGGTTCCGCTACCCCGGTACCCCATCATGTCTAGCTTCGAGACCTCAACGCAGGGGCCCCGGTCAACTATGAAAAGGGTTATCCCCCGGTGCCTCTCCTCGGGCTTCCCGGTCCTCGCCGCAACTATGAAGAAGTCCGCGTACGCACTGTTAGTTATAAAGATCTTCTGGCCCTCGACAACCCACTCGCCACCCTCCATCCAAGCCCTAGTCATGTGTAGCCCTGCAACGTCGGTTCCACAGCAAGGCTCCGTGAGAGCGAAAGCCCCGATGCCACCCTCCGCCAACTTCCTAAGATACCTTTCCCGGGCCTCCTCGCCAGCGTAGTTTAGGATCGGGTACACGACCATGCTACCGCTTACTACTGCTATGAGAGCGTAGCCGCTGCTAGCCCTGCTGAGCTCCTCCACAGTAATAGCGGCCTCTAGCACGCCAAGCCCTGGGCCCCCATACTCTTCCGGCACCCTCATGGACCAGAACCCCATGTCAGCCCCAGCCCTCAGCAGGTCCTCCGGCACAGTGTTCTCCCTGTCAATCTTATCGGCGACAGGCTCTACGTACTTGCTAGTAAACTCTCTCACGCTTGCCCTAAGACTTAGGATTTCCTCGCTCTCCCAGGGTAACTTGGCAGCCACTTGTTAACACCACAGGCTAGTAGTATCGGGTAGAGTTGAAGAGGGTAGTCGTAGAGGCTCATTATACTCTGAGAGGGAAGGTCCTACTCTCTACTCTCAAATAAGGGGCCGCTAGCCTCTACAACCTCGTACTCGTATCCCTCGCTCTCAACCCCCTCAAGCCTTCTAGCTCGAGCCCTTTCATGAGCCTTCTTAAACTCCTCGCTTTCAACCCACGCTTTAAAGGCGTCGCGGGACTCCCAGATGCTTAGCACTAGTACCTCAAGCTTATTCCTATCAGCCAAGACTAGGAGCCCCTTGAACCCAGGTCGTTTCTCGACGAATCCAGCCCTACCCTTAAAGGCTTCTAGGACCTTCTCCAGGGCCTCCGGGCTGCTCGCTTTGATCCTGTTAGCCGCCGCGAAGAAGGCCATATTCGCTACACCTATAGACACAATGCTTCCAGAGGGCTTAACGGTAATGGTATAACACTAGCTCAACTAATAGTAGCTTAAGCGTGAAAATGGAGATAACTAGCGAAGTAGAAGTGGCTTAGTGCCTGGTTAATAATAGCTTCTCAAGTTCCAACCACTTTATAGCATGTTCCGTCATAATCCTCTACTTAAGCATCCATTACCAGCTTAGGCTCATAGTGGCGTGTGACACGTCTTACACCCTCTAGCATAAATATTCCCCAGTAGCCTAGGCTGTATACTGGCTAAAAGTTCGCTGAAATGCGTTGTTGCGGTGACGTGCTCGCTTAAATCGTGATCGAGGCTTACAGGATCTCTCGAATATAAGGCTTAGGCTGTGGGCTATGGTGTGGGTGGCTGCAGTGGGGGAAGAAAGGGTCTTTAAGGTTAGGGCGGGGGAGAAAGAGATAATCATAGACGAGAGCGTGCTGGCAGTTCTGAAGAGGTATAGGACCACCGAGATGACCCTTGAGCAACTGGCAGAGGCTCTGGGTCTTGAAAGCTGGGAGGAAGCTTACGAGTTTGTTAAGAACGTGCCAGCCTGGATAATGAACATTGAGCCTAGCATGTGGAAGACTATATCGAGGATGGCTGGCGTGAGGGAAGAGATGATCTCCGAGAGGGAGCTGAAGAGGAGGGCAAGGAAAAGCCGTTAGGCCAAGCCTCTTTAACCTTAGCCCGCTACGCCTCTGCAACACCCCTGAAGGGCTTTCTAACAACCTCCTCGACAGCACTAGGGGCCTCAAGGCCCAGGTCTTCGAGTATCCTTCTGGCAGCGTTAAACCCCGGCAAACCCGTTATTTGGCCTCCGGGGTGGCTAGAGGCTGAAGCGTGGTAAAGGCCATCAACGCTGGTGGAATAGTCAGCCCAGCCTTCTAAGGGCCTCCTCGACAGTATGTACTCGCCAGTCATAGGCAGGTGGTTAGGATTGCCGCCAGGGTTGCAGTGGAGCGCTTCCTGCCATAGAGGGCCTAGGTCCTCGAGACCCCTAACCCATTCAGGATCCACGCCCAAGTCCTCTAGGAAGTTTTTAAGGCTTCCAGGCCCCTCTAAGAAGCCTGTGAAAGCTATACGACTATCAGGTAAATATAGGACCTCGCCCCAGTAACCGCGACCCCATAACTCCAGGATGGGAGAGGGCCCGCTGTTTACAAGCGAGCCGGGTTGCCTAGAAAGTTCTAAGTTAAACCTTGTAGGCCCCTGGAATTCTAGAGACGCTCTAAGAGCCCTCTTAGAGGCCTCCTCAACCTCTCCCCTCCACGCGCCCTCACCCTCCACACTATCCCTAAGACATGCAATGTTGCCTGAATACACTATAGCCTTCCTAGCCTCTATCATACTCCCATCGCTAAGCCTAACACCTACGGCCCTTCCCCCCTTAACCACTATCTTACCCCTACCCTCTACGATGTCAACGCCAAGACGCCTAGCAGCTTCTGCAATAGCGTAGGAAACACCTTTAGAAGGGTGCTTAGGCAGCCCCCAAACCCCCATGCTCGAGTTGAAGTAGAGTGTAGCGTACCCAGGTTCCCCTGCTAGGGCTGGATAAGTAAGCAGCCCCTCAAGCCATCCGAGCCCTGCTAGTATCGTGTCTGAGGCCCTCCCCGCTATAGCCTCTCCAAGCTCCTCTCCGCACCTTTCGGATACCAAGGCTGCAGCCTCATCTAGGCTTGGAGGGTTCGTGTTGTATAGAAGTAAGGGTGCCCCGCAGGTCCTCCACGACTCCAGCAGCGATAATAGCCTCTCACCCCCCTCTCTGAGCCCGTGAGCCTCGAACTCCCTTAGGAGCCTGTCTTTACTAGACCACCATCTAAACACTACTTCTCCGTCCTCTACCACAAGCCACGAAGGATCTGTAGTATAAATCCATCTACTAGTGTCTATACCTAGGACCTTCGCCAGAGGCTTAGGCATTAAGCCTACACTATAAGCAGGGCCTATGGAGCCCCTCTCACTAGCCCCTGCAAGGCCTCCTAGGCCTGGAGCCCCTACTACTAAAACGCTACCTCCAGCTATTCTTAGAGTAGCTGCTGCAATGAGGCCGTTATGACCCCCACCGACTACTATAAAGTCGTAGGAGACTCCAGGCAAAGCCTACACCTTAAGCCAGCTCCAGGCCCCCATAGCGTTCCAAGCCCTACCAGCCTTAACAGCCCTATACCGCTCGATAAAGGCCTCAACCTTCCCGTCGGTCCCCACCAGGAACTCCACCCTCATAGTGGAGCCCATGTAAGGCGCCTCAAATATTATGTGCCCCTCATCAACATCCACGGGAGTCAGGACTATAGCTTGACCTGGGGCGTCTGGCGTCTCCAGGACGAGGCCCCACCCGAGCCTCCTAACGTTAAAGACCACGTTACCGTCGAGACCCTCATACCTCCCTTCAACAGCTTCAAGTGCCTCTAGAACCATGAAAGGCCTAATGTCTCTAGGGCTAAGACCCACAGCGAGTGCTACTGCTAGGAAGCCTAGGACCTGCAGAGGATAGCCCGTAGTGTTGGAAGCTATAGCAACGGTAACACCAGTCTCGGGGCTATAGGCGGCGTAGGCAGTATAGGCTAGAAGGCTCCCCCCGTGACCGGCTATTAACCCCATAGGGGTGCGCCTGTGGACCATGAGCCCCAAGCCGTAGCCGTCACAGCCGAAGGGCTGCCAGGGTGTCGTAGCCCTAATCCTCTCCATCTCATCAACACTCCTCCTAGACAATACCTCAACTTCTCCAATCCTTCCCCTAGCCGCTAATGCTTGCAACAGCTTTTGAAGGTCTATTACGTTAGTCATAAGCCCGCCATCAGCCAGTATGCCCTGGGGTACTGGGACCCTACTAAGCCCGCCATCCCTGGGGGCGTAGGGCTCTGCCACCTCAACACCCTCAGGGGGCTTCTCGCCTATGAAGAAGCTTGAATCCATACCTAGAGGTTCTAGTATCCTCTTCCTAACGTAAGACTGGAAAGACTCGCCAGACACCTTCTCCACGATTAAACCTAGTGCTACGTATCCCTCGTTTAGGTAGAAGAACCTCCTACCGGGATAGTCTACAGCCCATCCTCTCTCCACAGCCATCCTAAGATACTCTACGGCGTCCCAGGGGTTGGAGTAGGGCCTCCAATAGCTTGGATAGCCGTAGAACCCCCTCAAAAGGGCTTCCGCATAGGCTGGAGCCGGGATCCCAGATGTGTGGCTTAGTAGGTGCCAAATCCTGACAGGCTCGCCTTTGACCTTCAAGTCAACGCCTAGAACCTTACCTACACTATCGTCTAGGCTCAGCTTGCCGTCTTCCACGAGCGACATAATGGACATGGCGGTGAGGATCTTGGTTATGCTGCCTACACCATAGACCGTCGAGGTCCTAGCAGGCCTACCCTCCTCAAGGCTAGAAAAGCCGTATGCCCTCTCGAAGAACGGCTTCCCTCCAACCCTCACCGAGATTGTGAGGCTCGGCATCCTGTAGCGGGAGACCTTGTCAAGCACGACCCTATGTAGGACCTCTGCTCCCTTCAACGCCACTAATACTCTCCCCGGCCTCCACAGTTATTATGGGCGGTTGATAACGTTTCGGGAAATGGTGCTTGAGCTTGAACACTAGCCCCCCAATAATAGACTTACACGAAGACATATCATACTATTTCATGTCGCGCGGCGGAGGACAACCATTAGGCGACTATGGAGAGGATATTGAAGGCAGGCAGGCCGACATCCCGAAGTACCGAAGGGGTAATGTGAGGCTCGTCTTAGCCGCTATCTTCCCGGAGGCTGACGTATACGGTGCTGGAGGGTATGAGGGCTTGTATGGCGCTAGGGCTAGGCCCCTTGTAGAGGCTACGCCGTCCTCAAGCAGGCTACTGCTCCTAGACCACCTGAAAACCTACTACTCGTTAGTAGAGAGTCATAGGATCGAGATAGTTGAGGATGCAGGTTCCGCTGAAGCTATACTATCCTCTGAGTCGTGGAGGCTAGGATTCATACTTCACCTCGAAGGGGCGGATGCGCTAGCAGACGTCCTAGACCTTAAACTCCTATCGAGGCTGGGAGTGAGGAGCCTGGGGCTCACCTGGAACCATGATAACAGGTGGGGGGCTAGCGCGGCATCAAGGAAGGATTACGGACTTACTGGCGATGGCGAAGAGCTTATTAAGGAGGCTAACAGGCTCGGGATTATAATTGACGTGGCTCATGCAAGCCACAGGACTGCCTTGGAGGCTATAGAGGCTTCAAAGAAGCCAGTCATGGCTAGCCATACGGGGCTCACAACGTGGGTAAACTCTCCCAGGAACATAACCCCAGAAATCCTAGAAGCCCTGGCTAAGAAAGACGGTGTAATGGGGATCACGTTTATAACGCCCATAATATTCGGGAAGGGAGAAGAGCCTACACTAGAGATACTAGCCCGCAAGATGGCTGAAATAGTAGAGTCTTACGGGAGCAGGGTGCTAGCCATAGGCACCGACTTTCACGGACTCATAGAAATAAAACCCCCGAGGGGGTTGGAGAGCATTGACAAGCTACGAGTACTCCTCCATAAGCTGGGAGAGCTGGGTTTAGGCGACAACGACTTGAGGAGGATAGCCTATGAGAACGCTCTCAGGGTTATAAGGGAGAACCTACCCGGATAGGAGGCGTAGGACCTCCCTAGCCACTACAAGCCTACCTCTCCCCTCGAGGAAGTGACTAGCTCCCTCAACAACTATCACGCGGGCTCCTAGACCCTTAGCCTCCTCCAAGACCTTGGCGCCTAGAAGGCCGTCACGCTCCCCAGCAACTACAACAACCCCACCCCTAGAGGCGACTCTAGCCAGAGGGGTTGAGAGGTCCTCCAAGGCTAGGCTCTCGGCTGTGGGAGCGTAGATGCTGGGGTCTAGGCTTCTAGCTATAGCCTCGGCCCGAGATAAGGGTATGGAGAGGGCCCTGGCTATCCTAAGTGCGAGTTCGCCTAGCCTACCCTCCCTCGCGAGCCTAGCCCTCTTTACAATGCCCTCCCTATCCCCAACCCTATGAGCGGAAGAGATGAGGGCGAGCCTCGTCAGGAAACCCGGACGTAGGTCTTCAGCCTTTAAGAGAGAATAGCCTCCCAGGCTAAAACCTACGCCACCCACGCCCTCCGAGTACCCTAGCTCGTCGGCCACAGCAAGTATATCACGGGCATAGTCATCGAGGGATGGAGGCTTAGGGAGGCTCCTTGAAGAGCTTCCATGACCCCTCAAATCAACTAGTACAACATCGAATCCCTTCTCCGCGAGAAGCCTCCCAAGCCACACCCACCCCTCCAAGCTCTCACCAAGCCCGTGAACAACGAACACGGGAGACCCCCCGCCAGGCATGAGTACAAACCTAACCTTAACCCCGGGCTCCGACTCAACAAACCCCACATACATCCCTGCAGGACCCCCGAGAACCCAGGGCATTGGGGGGAAGCCTGTCGAGCGCGGCTAATAATGTAACACTTTAACTCCTTCAGCTAAAGCCCGCTCTTCAACCTCCCTCCCAATATATGCACCCGCAAGGATAGGCACTACATGCCTTCCAGGGTAATGTTGAGCCACTATTTTAGCCTTAGATAGAAGGCTCCTCAAGTCCTCAATCTTAGGCTTGACCTTAACCTCCACAACGTACACACTACTCTCAGTTACAACTAGTAAATCTAGCTCTACGCCGTCGACTATAACGTTACGCCTCACCTCGATAATCCTCTCGCCGCCAGCCTCAACTTCCCTCCTAATATCGTCTAAAGCGGACTTGGCATAGAAGCTCTCAGCTAGTGCTCCAAGGGTGAGCTCAAGCCTACTAATCCTCCTACCATGATCAACTAGAGCCTCTTCTACCTTGTCTAGCCTCTCTTCAACGTTATATAACCTTGCTTCTACCTTGTCTAGCCTCTTTTCCACCTTGTCTAGCCTTTCCTCTACTCTGTTTAATCTTTCCTCTACCTTGTCTAGCCTTTCTTCAACCTTACTCATTCTCTCTTCGAGTACTTCGAACTTCTTGTCGTGTTCTAACAGCTTCCTTTCTATTGCTTCGAATCTTTTGTCGTGTTCTAGTAGTTTTCTTTCTATTGTTTCGAATCTTTTTGCGTGGTCTTCTCTTAGGCTCTTCAGCTCTCTCAGTATGGATTCGAGGCCTACAAGGCCGGCGACAGCGAGCCGAAACTCCTCATCCTCCCTAAGAAGCCTCAACAACTCCCTCTTCAG
>WAKF01000065.1 GCA_015523465.1 Aeropyrum sp. | reverse complement strand
GCTATAAGGAGGCTCATGGAGCTTGGCTACCGGGGGGTTAACGTAACCCACCCCCTGAAGAGGGAGGCAGCTCTAGCCGTAGACTCCCTAGACGAGGCGGCTTCTGAGACGGGCTCAGTCAACACTATAGCCTTCAGGGGAGGGGAGGCGTTGGGCTTTAATACTGACTGGAAGGGCTTTCTTGGCCCCCTGATAGATGTTGCTGGGGCCAGCGGCTTCGACTCGGCTCTCATACTTGGGGCTGGGGGCGCAGGGAGCTCTGCAGTCTATGCACTAGCTACTAGGGGTCTGGCAGGGAGGGTCTACATAGCTAGTAGGGGTGGAGCTAGCGCTAGGGCTCTAGCTGAGAGAGCTTCAGGTTGGGGTTTAGATGCGAGGAGCGTTAGCCTAGTGGAGGCCCAGGACCTGCTTCCAAGGACTGAGCTAGTCGTCAACGCAACACCTGTAGGGTGGGGTGACGGCTCTAGCCCCATACCTCTCAGGGGGTTCCGGGAGAGCTGTGTAGCCTTCGAGATGGTATACAAGCCGCTATACACAAGGCTCCTCCTAGAGGCTGCTGCTAGCGGCTGCAACGTGGTAGATGGTCTCTGGATGCTAGTATACCAGGCTTCAGAGAACTTGAGGATATGGCTGGGCATGGAGGTGTCGCCGCTAGAGCTGAGGGCTCATGCAGCCAGGGCTCTCAGGGGTGGTAGAAGTTGAATGGCGTGGGGATTGCCTGCGGCGGGGTTAGCGTGCTCAACGCCATAGCTACTGGTGGCTTTGGGGGCGCTATCCAGGTCGGCCTCTGTATGAGGGCCGAGGTTAAGGTTGGAGGGGGCCTCGAGGGGCGTAGCTACACTCCTTGGGGCTCGATGGATGTACCTAAGCCCCTTCTAAACGCTGTAGCCCAAGTCATGGGGATCAGGGGACTGAAGGTTAAGGTTGAAAGCTCCATACCGCCAGCCTCCGGGCTTAAGAGTAGCTCGGCCCTAGCCTCGGCACTAGTATCAGCGGTCTCCGATGCTCTGGGCCTAGGCCTAGGGCCTCTAGAGGCTGCTTTGAGAGCTGTGGAGGCATCGCGGAGGGCCGGGTTAACCGTAACTGGAGCCCTAGATGACCACCTTGCCAGCATAGAGCCGGGGATACATGTAACCTACAACCTGCTTGGTAGAGGCGTTGTACTCTATTCTATAAAGCCGGGGGGCTGTATGCCTGTAGTCCTAGGCTTGAGGGGGTCTAGGAGGGTTACGGAGGTCCTTAAGGAGGGCTATAAGCCCTTGAAGAGCCTCTACCTAGCCGCTGTGTACTCGGCCCTTAGGGGTGAATGGCTGGATGCTATGAGGCTGAATGGCCTCCTAACCGCCGCTGTTGATGGTGTAGTAGACCTTGTACTCAAGGCTTATGAGGCCGGGGCTGCGGCTGCAGGCGTCACCGGTAAAGGTCCTACGCTCTTCGCCTTAACCCGCGACCCTGAGCCTGTTGCAGAGGCCTGGAGGATGGAAGGAGTGGATGTTATGGTGACTAGGGCCCAATTAGGGGGTGGATGCTAGGTGCCCTCCAAGCTCATAGTACACCCGTCCACCGTGAAGGGTTCCGTGAGGGCGCCACCTTCTAAAAGTTACACTCACAGAGCAGTATTCGCGGCCATGCTGGCTGATGGCACTAGCGTTATACTCTACCCCCTGCTCTCCGGCGACACCCTTGCCACGATAACTGTCTCAAGGGCTATGGGGGCTCGGGTTAGGGTTGAGAGGGTTAGCGAGAGGCTCTATGTCGAGGGTAGAGGGTGGCCTGAATGGCCTGTGGCTCTGTATGCATCTGGCAGCGCCACGACTCTCAGGGTAGCTATGGCCCTTGCCTCCCTGGTTATGGAGCCCACGACCCTATATGGTGATGACAGCCTCAATAGGAGGCCTGTGGAGCCTCTGGCTAGAGCCTTGAGGGGCTTGGGGGCTCGAGTCGTGACCTCTCCAAGGGGCACTCCACCCGTCCTCATTAGGGGGTTTGGCCGTAAAGCGCTTTCGAGGAATGCCGATGTAGACGCTGGGGTTAGCAGCCAGTTCGTTACAGCTCTCCTCTACATAGCCCCTCTACTAGACCTTACGGTAACTGCTAGGAGGATCTCCAGCAGGCCCTACGTGATGTTGACGCTGAGGGTCATGGAGGGGTTCGGGGTAAAATATGGGGTCGAGTGGAGAGAAGGCCGTGTAACCTTCACGCCCAGGGGCTCTTACAAGCCCGCAGTGTTTAGGGTGCCCGGTGATTGGTCTAGCGCCTCCTTCATGCTAGTGGCTGGAGCTATAGCTGGGAGGGTTAGGGTTGAGGGAGTAGACCTTCAAGACCCTCAGGGCGATAAGGCTGTAGTGGAGGTCCTACGGGCTGCAGGGGCTATAGTGAGGGCTGGGGAAGGCTGGGTTGAGGCTGAGTCTTCAGGCCGCCTTGAGCCCTTTGAGGCTGATTTGAGAGATACCCCCGACCTAGCACCGCCCCTAGCCGTACTAGCAGCATATGCTAGGGGGACGAGTATACTTAGGGGTGTGGGGAGGCTTAGGTTTAAGGAGTCTGATAGGGCTAAGGCTATAGTCTACAACCTCACGCGCCTGGGAGTGGAGGCTAGGATTACGTGCGATGGTGATTGCATTGAAGTCGATGGTAGAGGCTCCGTTGACGGAGGGGTTGTTGAAGGCTTCGGCGATCACAGGATCATAATGGCCTTCGCCGTCGCAGGCCTAGGGTCTCGCAAGCCCGTCATAGTGGAGGGAGCGGGGAGGTTCTCAGACTCCTACCCAGACTTCCTGGAGCATCTTAAGGCCCTGGGGGGTCGCGTGGAGGTGAAGTAAGGGTGGGGCTGGGGAGGATCTTCAGGGTCACCATATTCGGGGAGAGTCACGGGAAGGGTGTAGGAGCTGTGATTGAGGGTGTGCCTCCGGGCATACCCCTCGAAGATGAATATATTCAGGGGGAGCTAGCTAGGAGGAGGCCTGGAGGTAGACTTGCATCGCCTAGGAGGGAGGAGGATAGGGTTGAGGTCCTATCGGGTGTCTTCAGAGGGTATACTACGGGAGCCCCCATAGCCTTGTTCATAAGGAATAGGGACGTTGACTCTAGCTTCTACGAAAGGATAAGGTACACGCCCAGGCCTGGTCATGCCGATTACCCTGCGTGGGAGAGGTATCTCGGATACCAAGACTATAGAGGTGGAGGCATATTCTCAGGGAGAAGGACTGCCGCCCTCGTAGCTGCTGGAGCTGTAGCTAGGAGGCTTTTGGAGCATTCCTGGGGTGTTGTGATAGCTGGGCTTGTGAGGGAGATTGGAGGGGTTGAGTGCCGCGCTGAGATAACCCCCACCCCAGAGTTTGTGGAGAGGGTATACAGCTCCCCTGTGAGGTGCCCAGACCCCGAGAGCGAGAAGGCTATGGTGGAGGTTGTCGAGGCCGCTAGGAGAGAGGGTGATAGCGTCGGAAGCCTAGTTGAAGTTACAGCCTTTAACGTGCCTCCAGGCCTCGGAGACCCTCCCCTCGACGGGCTTGATAGCGACCTGGCTAAGGCTGTTATGAGCATTCCTGCCGCTAAGGGCTTTGAGGTTGGTGAAGGGTTTAGGGTTGCTAGGATGAAGGGTAGCGAGGTCATAGACCCCCTTACCATCGGGGAGGATGGGAGGCCCAGGTTCGAGTCTAACAGGCACGGAGGCATACTAGGAGGCCTCTCGACGGGTTCACCCATAATAGTAAGGGCTGCCTTCAAGCCCCCAACAACGATCAGGAAGCAGCTCAAGACTGTAGACCTGAAGAGTAAGGTTGAGACTACAATCGTAGGAGGGGGAAGGCACGACCCTGTCATAGGCCCCCGGGCACTCCCAGTAGTCGAAGCTGTAGTGGCTATAGTGATAGCAGACCACGCTCTCAGACTGCAAGCATCAAGGGTGCCGGGGGTGAAGGACCTTAGGCCGTGGAGAGGGAGGTGAAGCTTTCAGGCTTTTAATCCGGCTGAGAAGGGAGATTGATTCTATAGACTTGGAGATGCTCAGGCTCTATAGGAGAAGGCTTGAGGTCTGCAGGGAGATTGGGAGGGTTAAGAGGCTTCTTGGCATCCCCTTAGAGGATGAGGCTAGGGAGGCGGAGGTCCTAGGGAGGGCGGGGGACGCTTGGGAGAAGCTACTGCTATCCATAGTTGTGGAGGCATGTAAGAGTGTTCAAAGGGAGGTATCGGTGGGGTCTGGGTGGGGTGGTGACTAGGCTATTTGGACGCTCAGGCGGGGAGCATACTCTTCCTTTTTCAGCCTTAGGGAGAGGGCTCCTATGAGCGAGGTTAGGTCCTCCGCCTCTAGCCTTGCGAGCTCCAGGACTGCCACTACGAACCCGGCTTGGAAGGGGTAGCTTGCAATAGCGTTTAGAGCCCTCCTCCTAGACTCTAGCCTTGAAGCCCTCCTAGCAGACTCTAGTATCTCCGCTACGCTCCCCTCAACCCTCCAGCCCGGTATTAGGTGGGAGAGGGATGATGCGAGGCTCTGGGGGTCGGGCTCCCTCTCGTATACAGTCCTAACATCCCCCCACTTAAGCCCGCATACGCTCACACCCTGGAATGCCTCGTCTAAGAGCCTGGCGTCGAGCCCCCTATCCTTAGCCCCCACCAGGCCCGCAACCACTATATATAGTATGCGGGGGCAAGTAACTCGAGAGTAGAGCCCCCTTTCCATTGAAGGGAGAGATGCTATAGCCTCGCTGGCAGCCCTAGCAGTAAAGGGGGCGTAGTAGAAGAGTAGAGCCCCGGGGACGCCGGCCCTCTGCTCAAAGGATATAGCAGACTCTAACACCCCCCTCAGAAACTTATCCTCGACAGCCTCAGCCAGCCTCTGGGGGCTTTGAAGGGCTTCAACCTCCCCCTTCAGCTCCGCTAAGGGAGAGCCTTCTACCTGGGCTGTAGGGAGCCTCTCCAAGGCTTCTAAAGCCCTCCCAGCTCTAGAAGCCTCAGCTAGTACTAACACGTCCCTAGCCTCCTCGAGTAGCCTATAAAGTCCTATAGCGGTCCTTGAATGCTTGGGCGAGAGTTTCACGGCCTTCGATACGACATCTAGGTATCCCCTCCAGACTGCTATCTCAGCCTCCCTCCTAGTCCTAGCCTCCCTCAGCCCCGGGTATAGGTTCTCTGGCAGGGCTGTAAGAGCCTCAGCTAGGCTAGTAGCCTCCGTCATCTCGCGGAGGCTCTCAGGCTTGAGTAGGAGCCTTATCACGTGCCTAGCGTAGGGGGCAACTTTAGCGTAGGCCTGAGCGGACAATCCCTACACCCTACCCCGACAATATCCTCTCGATCTCCAGGACGACACTCTCCACTGCAGCCTTCATCCTCTTCTCTGCAAGCTCCCTAACCCTCTTAACCTCCTCTTCAGCCCTCCTTCTAGCCTCCTCCTCGATCCTCTCGATCTCGGCCTTAGCCCTCTCCTCCAGCTCCCTCAAAGCAAATTCCACGAGCGAGTTTATCTCGGCCCTGAGCTTGCTAGCCTCCTCGTCGCCCACAGCAGATATCCTATTAGCCTCTTCTATAGCGATCTCCCTGAGCTTCTTAGCCTCCTCGTCGAGAGCCTTCACGGCCTCCGCTAGCCTCGATATAGAGTCTTGCATATCCTCGGGCACCCCCAACATAGTGGTTAGAGGGGGGTTTATAACCTGCGGCATAGCGCTTCCTCTACCACCCCGAAGTCGCCAGGCCTATCAACGTCAACCACCTC
>WAKF01000064.1 GCA_015523465.1 Aeropyrum sp. | reverse complement strand
GTTTGCACATTGAGAGCGGGGCTAGGGAGGGCTGGGGTAGCGAATCCATAAAATGGAATTGAAAGATGTGAGTGAATCTGATTACGTGTTTCAGAAGGTGCTGGACAAGATGAATCCATAAAATGGAATTGAAAGCTCGACGTAGTTGACCTGCATGCCCAGCTTGGTTATCACCGAATCCATAAAATGGAATTGAAAGACCTTCAAGACAAGGTAGAAGTTCTGAGAGTCGTAGAGGCTGAATCCATAAAATGGAATTGAAAGTTAAATGCAGTATGGGCTGGTTAACCCACTTTGTCCATTTCTTTAGGAATCCATAAAATGGAATTGAAAGCAGGGCCCCGAGGCCCAGGGCGAGAGTCAGGGTTTGGGGAATCCATAAAATGGAATTGAAAGAGACTAAGGCCTGCAGGAAGCTTAAGGAAGCGTTGGAGAATCCATAAAATGGAATTGAAAGTCCGTACTTGTGTCTAAACACCAGGCGCTTCTCCTCTCGGAATCCATAAAATGGAATTGAAAGGCTGGTGGTCGTGCCCTTCAAGCAGGGCGGCTCCTTCACATTGAAGAGAATCCATAAAATGGAATTGAAAGAAGGGGGGCCCGGAGGGGCCCGGTCGAGCCTCCCGCGGCTAGGAATCCATAAAATGGAATTGAAAGCTTTCACCTGGTTATCGTTGAAAGAGTCCTTCAAGTCATACAGTGAATCCATAAAATGGAATTGAAAGGCTGAGGGTCGTCAACGACGTAAAGGCCCTCAGCATGGACGAGCTGAATCCATAAAATGGAATTGAAAGTAGGAAGCGCAGCGCCTCGGCTCGCCCGCCCTCCAGGCGAATCCATAAAATGGAATTGAAAGACTAGGGCCGCGTCCGCTGGGTGCACTCCAGCCTTAGGAATCCATAAAATGGAATTGAAAGCATCCTCTCTCGCCAGGGCCCCGCCAGGCTCGTTTACCGAATCCATGAATCCATAAAATGGAATTGAAAGAACGTTATAGAGAATAAGGGGAAAGTTTAAATGTGTGTCGTCCTGCGAATCCATAAAATGGAATTGAAAGACTATACTTCCATCTAGCGCAATAATCTCTATTATTTTATCTATGAATCCATAAAATGGAATTGAAAGTCGAAGATAACAAGCAATGCCTTCTTCACATCGTCTCTCCTCTCCGAATCCATAAAATGGAATTGAAAGGTTCTCAACACTACTCCATCCCTCGCGGGCCCCTGGAATCCATAAAATGGAATTGAAAGTGCCATTGTAACATCTACCTCGTATATCACTGCGGATCCGGAATCCATAAAATGGAATTGAAAGTTGAGTTTCTTGTACCATTCGCCCATGTAGTATATGACGTCGCTTGAATCCATAAAATGGAATTGAAAGACTGCTTTGCAATGTATATCTGGTATAGCAGGTATGCCGCTGGCGAATCCATAAAATGGAATTGAAAGAGTTCTAGAAGAGCTAGGCCTAGTGGAAGTGGTCCCCGAGAATCCATAAAATGGAATTGAAAGCTTCCTCGAACTGCTTATAAGCTGCCACAATCCAGGGGTTAACGAATCCATAAAATGGAATTGAAAGCTTCTCGCCTCTTCTCAGGTATCTCCAGTACCTGGAAGAATGAATCCATAAAATGGAATTGAAAGAAGACGCTTTACTTCTTCGTGGAGCCTGGGCGGTACAAATGCGAGAATCTATAAAATGGAATTGAAAGGCATGAAGATGCCTATGCTGCGGTGGGCTTCGGCCATCCTGAGAATCTATAAAATGGAATTGAGATTTGGTGTGGTGATCTGAATGTAAATGTGGTGGTGTTGATATGTTTAATGGAGGGAATTGCCTGAGTTTCTTAATTCCATTCCTATATGAGTTTTGGGTGTTTATGAGGGTCTTGCAGTGTGGGGTAGCTTTGTCGTGGTTTAGGTATCATGAGTGCGGGTGTGTGTAAAGTGTAATAGGTTTAGTGTTGGTGTATTGCGTGTTTCTGGAGGGTGTGTGGAAGGGGGGTCTAAGTTTCGAGTTTGAACTTGTATCCTAGGTTTTCCAGCTCGTCTAGTATGACTTTGGTTTCGTTCTCTCCGGGGGTTTCGAAGGTTATTGTTACTTTTGCGTAGCCTGGCGGCATTGTCGGGTCTATTCTGTCGTGTATCACGTCTACGACGTTGCATCTATGCCTTGCTATTACTTCTAGCACTGCTTTCAGTTGTCCTGGAAGGTCTGGTATGTAGCCTGTGATCCTGGCTATCCTCCCCTCTACGGCTAGACCCTTCACTATAACCTTCTCGATGCTAGTCAAGTCTGCATTGCCCCCGCTTACTATGACTACGGTCTTCCTCCCGGGCTTTATGGACCCTGAGAGGAGGGCTGCGAGCCCTGCAGCCCCGGCTCCCTCGGCTAGGACCTTAGCTCTCTCTAGTAGAAGGTAGATGGCCCTTGCTATGTCCTCCTCCCCCACAGTCACAATGTCGTCTACGAGTTCACTTACTAGCTTGAGTGTTAGGTCTCCGGGAGCCTTTGCTAGTAGCCCGTCGGCGAGGCTGGGCTTAACTGGCACCTCCACAGGCCGTCCGGCTTCGAGGCTAGCCTTCATCTTGGGGGCCGCTTCGGGCTCCACCCCTATTATCCTGCCTTTGAAGCCCGAGGCCCTGAGGACTGAGGCCACACCCGAGATCAGGCCTCCGCCTCCCACGGGTACTATCACAGTGTCGAAGCCCTTTACCTGGTCTAGGAGCTCCAACGCTATGGTGCCGTTGCCAGCAATGACATCCACATCGTTGAACGCGTGCACCAGCTCGTAGCCCCTCTCAGAGGCTATATTCAGTGCTAAGCTCAGGGACTCGTCGAAGACTCTACCGTGGAGTAGGACCTCGGCCCCATAGCCCCTTGTAGCCTCAACCTTAGCTACAGGCGCAGTCTCCGGCATGACTATGACGCTCTTTAACCCGAATGTCCTAGCAGCGTAGGCGACACCCTGAGCATGGTTACCTGCAGATGCAGCTACAACCCCCCTAACACCCCTCCCTCTCAGCCTGTAAACCTTGAAGAGAGCCCCCCGGGACTTGAAGGAGCCGGTCTTCTGCAGGTTCTCGTACTTGAGGTAGACTTCAGTCCCCGCGAGCCTGGAGAAGGTTTCACTCTTATCCACAGGCGTCCTGTGAGTGTACGGCGCTATAACCCTGTAAGCCTCCCTAGCCAGACTCGCAACTTCAAGGGCTAGTGTTGAGAGTGTCAACCCTCATCCCTACAGACATATGCTATAGCCTCCACCTCGACATCAGCGTCTAAGGGCAATGCTGCTACTTGCACAGCAGTCCTCGCAGGGTACGGGCCCTCGCCGAAGAACTCCCTGTAAACCTCATTGAACTCCTTAAACTTAGATATGTCCTTGAGGAATACGGTTACCTTGACTACGTCCTTGAGGGTAGCCCCAGCAGCCTCAACAACGGCTTTAACATTCTCTAGGGCCCTTCTAGCGGCTTCCCTGAAATCACCCTTAACCAGCTCGCCCGTCGCCGGGTCTATAGGTACTTGGCCCGACACGAAGAGGAAGCAGCCGGCAACTAAGCCTTGGCTATAGGGGGCTACGGGTTTCGGGGCTTTTTCTGTGTAGACGACTCTAGTCAAGGAGCCCCCCGCTACGTGGTATGTGGGGCTCCGAGTTATTAAGAAGGTCTAGTAAGCCTATTCTAGCTCCTAGACGCTGGTAGCAGGACCCAGCGCCGGCCTCTAGACTCTATTTCCTCGATTTTGAATGTAGTCTTAGATATCTTGAGAGAGTCTTCTGCTCTTAGCAGGGAGTCTTTAGGTACTCGTAAGATGTATTCTATGGCTTCTATGACGCCGTCTAAGGGCATGGGTAGGGAGCCCCTAAAGCTCCCAGAGGACCTGGGGGCTAGGGCTATCCTGCTCCCGGCAACCTCTATGACCTGGGGTCTACACCTACCACACCTCACACTATACGCCCCCTTCACTTGCAGTTCAAAGCTTAGAAGCCCTGCGAGGCTAGGAGCATATTTATATGTTAGCCTAGCTGCATGAGGCGCCAGCTTATAGCCTGCAAAGGCCCCGGCTAGGAGGCCTATTGTAGAGCCTGCATCCGCAGCGCTTCTCACAGACTGGAGTACCTGGGGAAAGTTGAGTCCAACCCCGATTACTGCAAAGGCTAGAGCCAACGCGGCTGCAGAATACAGTATGGTCTTCGTCTGCTTGAACCCACTCTCCCCCCTAGCCAACGATATTATAGCCCCAGCTAGCCCTCCCACCCCCGCTCCAACGGCTGCAAATATGAGAGCCATAGCTACCGCTGCTAGCAGGCCTGCCACAGCAAGCCCGGCTAAATATCCTAAGCCCGCTCCTAGAGCAGCCGTTAGGAACCTACCACCTCCACTCTCCCCTTCAACCTTAACCTCACAGTTAAAACACTCCTCCGAGAAGCATGGCTCCTCCGGGACGCTTAGCAACCCCACCCTCTCGAACTTACTTCCCGATTTAATCCAGAGAGTATACACGCCGGGCTCCAGACCCCCAGGGAGCGTCGCCCATTTGCCATCCAGGCTTAAAAGGGTACCACTACGTGGCTCCTCTAAGCCCCTGGAGAGGACTAGTGACCTGGCTTTCCGCCCGCCGCTCACAGGGACTTTCAGCATAAGCCGTCCCTTCCAAGCTTCAACTTTAACTTCCAGTCTCAGTGGAGTCTTAGAGGCCTCCCTTTCCAGGAATTCACGTAGCTCCCTCATAGAGGGCCTTTTAGAAGGCTCTCGTGATAAGGCTCTAGCAAGCGTTCTGGGCAGGTCTTCGACCCTCACTTCTGTAGGCTTTACACCAAGAAGGCTAAGGTACGTAACGGCTAGTTGGTAGACGTCAGTCCACGGCCCAGTCTTGCCGCCAGCCTCTAGTTGCTCCGGGGCTGCGAAGCCGACGGGAGGGATGATTTTGGGTGATTCATCGCATCTTCCCGCGAAGTCACTTAGCTTAGGCTTACCCTTAACTATAAGTATGTTTTCGGGCCTGACATCAAGGTGGCAGAAACCTAGTGAGTGGGCGTGCTCTAGGGCTTTAGCGGTCTGTGCTAGTGCTCTCACGTAGAACTCCCAGGAACCTCTGCCATCTCTAATCATACTGGCTAGGGTGGACTCCGCGTACTCTACTACAGCGAGTGGAACGCTTATAGACTCGTTTAAAGACCAGGATATCTTAACCTCGATAACGTCTATCAGGGTGATAACTCCCGGGTCACCCTTAAGGGCGTTGAGGACCTCGATTTCACTCCAAGCTCTCTCAACGGCGCTTAGCAGTGAGGACTCGCTAAGCGTGACACCTCTAAGCGCAAGCTCTCTAGGAACTTTAATAGCAACAGTTTCGTTGCTACTAGATAATGCCTTCAAGACGACGTATGACCCGGACTCGGCGATAACGCCCTTAACCCTATAACCCCTAGCTTCAAGCTCTCTAATTATAAACTCGATCATGCAATGTAGCCTCCAAACCCAGGCTCCTCTACTCCTAAGCGCTATATTGCGTTTTAAGCCTGAAAAACATAACTAGGAACGCTAAGGTTTAAAGTAGAGGGAGGTATAGGTAATAACGTCTCCAACCAATATATAAATAAGTATAATATATAGAGTTTAATATATAGTATATTGTAATTGATAGTTGGGAAGGAGTATTAAAAATTTCCTTGGCAGGCGCTTTAAGGGTTAGATATAGTTTAAACCACGCATGCCTTATCATGCATCTCCCTATAGCTATAGACGAATTGTCACTTTATAATTAGTAAAACGGAGTTGGGTGACAAGTCTATGTCACACCGTGCTAGTAAAAACCTTAAAAATGATGATGCAATATTGAGTAGAAGAGAATTCGTCAAAACCGCTGCTAAGACTACCATTGCAGGTTTGATCGTTGTTGGAAGTGTAAGTGGATTGAGGACATCGGCTAATGCTAGCGAAAATGCTAAGAGAAAAAGGCGTTTCGTGATGGTTATCGACGTCAATAAGTGCTATGGGTGTTATGCATGTGTAGTTGCGTGCGCTCATGAAAATAACGTCCCTGTGGGAGTATTTAGGACTTGGGTTGAACGTTATGTTAAGCCTGATGGAACAGTTATTTATGTGCCAAAGCAGTGTAACCACTGTGAGAATCCTTCGTGTGTTGACGTTTGCCCTGTGAAAGCTACTTATAAGACTGAGGATGGATTAGTGCTAGTCAACGATGATATATGTATAGGGTGTGGAGCCTGCATTCAAAATTGCCCTTATGGCGCTAGATTCCTCAATCCTATTAAAGGAGTAGCAGATAAATGCACATTCTGCGACCATAGGATATATCAAGGGCTACTTCCAGCTTGCGTGGAGGCATGCCCCACTGGAGCTAGAATATTCGGCGATATTGAAGACCCGGAGAGCGAGGTTTCAAAGATTCTTTCAAAAGCTAAGACTCAACAGTGGAAGACGTGGACGGGCAACGATCCTCAGGTATACTACATTGATCTGCCTGAGGAGGCGAATAAGTAGGGGGGTGATGTGTAATGGCGGTTCCCCTTCCGAGTTCTGATGTCGGCCATGTCTACCCTAATGAGCTGGCTTACGAATTCGAGTTAGGAGGGGTTACGTGGAAGCTGTTAATAGTGATGTATTCGTACTTCATAGGGTTGATGGTTGGTTCGTTGATGATAGCCGTATTATCGTATGGATTCAACTTTAAGAAGTATTATAGAGTAGCCGGTATCGCTATTATATTAACGCTCTCATTACTAGTATCTCCGCTTCTAGGCTGGGCCGAGATAAAGCAGCCGCAGAGAGCGCTGGAAATTTTCCTGAGGCCTCATATAGTGCCTTCTGAAGCTTATCCCGGAGTGTCTCCTATGGCGGTATTCTATATCCTCTACCTAATCGGCTTTATGCTAATCGTGGCAGGGTCTATCTTTGCATTTAGAGCTGATGTAGCTAAGAGGGCTTCTGAGAGGCGCAGCCTGATTTACAGGGTGCTTGCCTTAGGGAGGGAGTATGATAAGGTGGGTGTTGAGAGGGATAGAAGGATCGCCAAGACTCTGTTATTAGCGGCCGGCTTAGTCATCGTTGTTGCAGCTATAGTGCATGGTTATATATTCTCGAGCGTTAAGGCTCGGTTCCTTTGGTCGGATCCGCTATTACCTCTTCACTCGTTAGCAGCGGCAATATTGTCTGGAGCGGCGCTCGTGGCCGTCGCATACTATATTGCATGTAGGGTTTCGAGGGTTGAGGTGGACATTGAGGTCTTGAGCGGGCTTTCATGGATAATGTTATGGGCCCTTGTAGCGCTTCTAGGCTTAGAGTTCATGTCTGATATTGCGAGAGAGTATTATAGGTTGCCAGGTCATGGTATGGAGTACTTAGAGACACTCGCATCAGGGCTTATTTCGCTTAAGATCTACCGCCTACTCTCCCTAATACTTCTAGTTGCACTGCTAACTCCCTGGGTTAGGAGGAATGCGTATGCGGTTCTAGCAGTATCAGTAGGCGTTCTGCTGGATGTCCTACTTTATAAGTGGGTGGTTATAATTGTGCCTCAGCTCCTTTCGAGGACCGGAGAGGGTTTCCTGAGTTACACTCCAGCTTTATGGGAAGTTAGGGTAATAGTGGGTGTTGTTGCTTTGATGGCGCTCATCTTCCTGGTTCTCTCACTGATCTTCCCTTGGAACGGCTACTATGTGACAAGGAGTGACGAGCTTAAGGGTGTGATCTCGGGGGGTGAGAGGTGATGTCGGAGGGTAAGGCCCTTATGGGTAGGTTGAGTAGGAGGGAATTCGTGAAGGCTGTAGTAGGTGTTGCCTTACTGGGAGTGTCTGGCTATGGATTAGCGCCTCTAGGAGCAGGCATATTAAAGCCTGAGTACAAAGAGGTTGCACCAGACCCTCAGTCGGGTGCCCGGGTTAGATATGTATTCTCCACCTGCCTGGGTTGTAATGTAAGGTGTGGTATAAAGGTTAGAGTTGTGAGGAAGAATGGCGTCGAAGTGATAGAGAGGATTGAAGGTAACCCCTACCACCCCTATAATAGGGCTATAAGTGTAGAGCGCGGTGATGGAGTCCATGCTCAGCATATGAGGCTCCAGCATTTACCCTATAGAACACCTGTTAAAGAGGCTCTTACAAAGTGGCACGGCACTCTATGCCCTAGAGGCCAAGACGGTATATATTACGTCTATGACCCCTACAGGGTGCTTAAGCCTTTGAAGAGAGCTGGTCCTAGGGGTAGTGGCAAGTGGAAGGCGATTAGCTGGGAGCAGTTAATTAAGGAGGTTGTCGAGGGCGCTGTTATAGAGGAGACTGGAGAGAGGCTCCCTGGGCTGAAGGAGTTCTTCGTTTATGGGAAGCTGAGGGACGCAGGGTTCGAAGATCCCAATGCAGTGCTCTCCGATATGAAGAAAGACGTTGATAAGATAATGGAGATAGCTAAGTCGCCTAATACTACTTACGACGACATAGTAAGGGCTATAGAGGAATTTAAGGCTAAGTGGGGTAAAATCCTGGGTGAGAAGGGGCTAACCCTTGAAGACGTTCTAATAGACCCTGATAGGCCTGACCTAGGCACTAAAGCTAATATGGTAGCGTACCTGAGAGGTCGCGGGCAAGGGCATACAGACTACTTTAGCGCTAGGTGGATAGCTGCTTTTGGCAGCGTTAACTGGCTAAGACACACTAGTGCGTGCCAGCTAGGATACTATGCTGCCAACTACCTCTGGGCCGGCTATACCGACGTACAACCGGACGTGCTGGGAGCTAGGGTAATAATAATGGCTGGGGCGGCTATGGGTCGTCAGCATCCTGGTGCTACTGGGCAAGGCATGATTATTTCGAGGGCGGCTAATGGAGACCTGAAAGTGTACTATGTCGATCCAGTCGCTCCTAGGACGGATGCTGGCGGTAATATAATATGGGTACCAGTGAAGCCAGGTCATGATGCGGCTCTGGCATTTGCCATGATAAGGTGGATGATCGAGAATGAAGCGTATAATAAAGAGTTCCTAGAACTGCCTAACGAGGAAGCTGCTATGAAAAAGGGTTATCCTGTTCACAGCAATGCTACATGGCTAGTAATATTCGAGGAGGGCCATGAGAAGTTTGGAGAGTTCCTTAAGGATTCTGATATAGGTATCAGCGATGAAAACAAGCCTCTAGTCTATGACGGAGAGAAGTTAGTGCCATACGATGCTGTTGAAAGTGCCGTGCTAGATTGGGAGGGTTCTGTTAGGCTTAAGACCGGCGAGACTGTGAGGGTAAAGACGGCATTTAGGATATTGAAAGATGAGGCGTTCTCTAAGAGCTTTGAAGACTGGATTGCTATAGCTAGCCCCTTCGAGAGAGGTACTAAGAAGTTTAGGGAGTACGTGAAACTAGTTGAACAAATGGTAACTGACTTCACGAGTGCTGCTCCCTACGCCGGAACCTATGTCCATAGAGGCGTGGGTATGCACTCCACAGGCGAGTATGCAGTCTGGGCTTACAGGATGCTTGACACCTTAATAGGCAACTACCATAGGAAAGGAGGCTTACTTGCCAGGGCAAAGCATACTAAGTACAACAAGTACGTATATCACGTTGACAAGAAAGGCTTCGGCGAGCCCGTTAAATGGGGTCCACCGATAGACAGGCATAAGTACAAGTATGAGGACACCCTAGAGTACTGGATGAGGGTAAAGAAAGGAGAAAGCCCCTACCCGGCTAGGAGACCTTGGTACCCCCATACTCCAGAGGAAAGTTACACCGAGATATTTGCTGGCATAGACGAGGGTTATCCCTATAAGATGGGGGCTCTCATAATATTCTACGCCAACCCTGTTCTCTCGGCTAATTACGGTGTCAAGTTCATAAAGGTGCTTAAAGATACTAAGAAGCTACCATTGTTCATTGCTATAACTACTACTATAAACGAGACGGCGTTATACGCGGATTACATAGTGCCAGACACTACTTACCTGGAGACCGGCACTGTAGGCATGCAATACCTCTACGCATCGAGTGCTGGCGTGTTAGTAGCAGAAGCTGCTAGAAGCCCTGCTATAATGCCTCTTACCGAGAAAATAGGAGAGCCGGAAAGGTATGCTAGTTTCTGGGAGTTCTTCATAGACACTGCTAAGGATCTAGGCTTGCCAGGCTTCGGTAAAGGCGCTATTGAGGGCTTGAAGTACCATGAGGGTAAGACTTTCGACCTCAATAACCTATGGGACTATATAATGAGGGTATACGCCAACGCTGCAATGCATGCCAAGGACATGGGCATAATACCCGAAGACGTGCCTAAAGAGGAAGTTGAATTCGTGGAGAAGAATTATCCTGTTGCCAAGTTTAAACATTTAATACCTGATGAGTGGAAGTACGTGGCTTACATGCTAGCTAGAGGCGGCATCTTTACAGGCTACGAAGAGTCTTTTGACGAAAGGGGCGTTTCTAAGAGGCCGGTGCCTAGTAAGAGAAAGAAGTGGAAGAAGACGTTAATGCTGTGGAACGAAGACCTAGCTAAGACTAGGAACAGCATTACTGGCGAGAAATTCTGGGGAGGACCTAAGTACATACCACCCTCAACATACGCACCGGTAAAACCCAAGGTTAAGGATCTATACTATGGTACACCGCTGAGAGAGCTATACCCCGAAAGCGAGTATCCATTCTATCTAATATTCCATACAGGCCCGCTCTTCACGAAGCATAGAAGCCAGTTTTACTACTATATTAAACAAGTGCATCCCGAGAACTTTGTAGTAATACACCCTGATGACGCTAAAAAGCTCGGAATAGAGACGGGCGATGTAGTAGAGATTGAAACTCCGACAGGCAAGATCAGAGCCCCCGCCTTGGTAGAACCTACTGTAGCCCCCGGAGTATTAATGATACCCTATGGCAAGGGTAGGTGGGCCGACACTATAGTCAAAAAGCCAAGCTACTTTGAAGTGAAAGAGGGAGACGTTTACAATGAAATAAGAAATCTACCCGGTAAGGCTGAGGTACCTCTAGAAGCTGTAAATCCCGCTAAAAACCTACCGGAGATCGATAAGAAGATTCTATTTACTAGAAGCCCTGAAGAATATTATGAACGGGGTGACGTACCCGATAAGTGGAGATTTAGCGGTGTAACGCCTAACGCAGTAGAAATGGCAGACGAGAGCTTAGGAAAATGGCCTTTATTGGGCATACTAAGTGCCGCTCAGGCATTCTATGATAATGTGGCGAAAGTCAGAAAGACCGGTAACAGGCATAACTTCGATAGGACCTTCCCATACCTAGTATGGTGAAAAGTGTAATGATCAACGAAGACACCCCACATCCAATATTTTTTATAGGGATTTCAGCTCTATACAGCATTATTTCTTGCTCGATCATAGCTAGGCTAGATAGTAGAAAACAGTGTAACATCTTAAATCTCGAGAAAGCGCCGGAAAGCGTTAGAGTAATCATAGACCCCATTATACTAGCTATAAGATTGCTAGACGTCGAAGAATTGCGGAAGCTAAAAGAATCGTATTGTAGGAGCGACCTAGACGTTAAGTCAAGAATGTCTTGGAGTAAGGTAATGGAACAAGTATATTCTAGTTATGGCTATAGCGTCAACTCTGATAATATTGAGCCGGATCACATAGCAGTGGAGCTTGAATTTGCCTCGATATTATTCCGAGAGGCGGGTGAAGCTCTCTCAAGGAGGGACTATCATATTTTTACACAACGATTAATTGATGCTCACAGATTTATTTCGACTCATCTAGTGCCCGCGCTAACCCAATGCACTGTTCCACTAGCTAACGATCTAAAAGATATAGTAGTACTCACAATTGAAAGTATTAGACCTTTAGTTATAAGGCTTGTAACGGAGGGCCTTAAGCATAGAGCGGGAAGAGGTTTCGAACCCAGCTAATTATCCATATTTGGCCTTTTTGAGCTTTATTTAGGTGCTCTCTCTACTTCTCATTTAGAGGCGATTCTATGACGGAGGAACCGCCTAAGTATAAATACATGCCAGAGGAACTTTGGGTTACTCCCGATTTAAAGGGCGTTGATCCTAAAAAAGTCGTCGAATATCTTCTAGCGGCGTTGTCAGACGAAATCTTAGCTTTTCATCAATACATGTTGACAGCTTATGCCGTTAAAGGGCCTTATTCAGAGGAGATTAGTGAGATTTTTATGAAGATTGCAGAGGATGAGTTAAACGATCATTTTAAAAAGCTTGCTGGAAGGCTTCAAGACTATAATGTTGATATACCAGATTTCAGGGACTTTTGGAGCCTCTCGAGGTGCAAACAGCCGAAGCTTCCTGAGGATCCTTATGACATTGATGCGTGGCTTGAGGCGGCTATAGAGGCTGAGGAGTGCGCTATAAAGTTCTACAGGGAAATCTACGATTATGTAAGGGATAGGGATGTCAGAACCGAGGAGATAATAGAGCATATATTATCAGATGAGATAGAGCATTACACATTGTTTAAGAACCTTCTTGCAAAAAGTAAGAGCTAGTTTTCATCATCTATCTTCATGCATTTTTCATAGAGCTCTCTTAGTTTCTCTATCGTTTCATCGCTAAGGAAGTGTTCTAGTAGCTCTGCTTCAATGTTGGCTCGACCACGTTCTACGCCTAGTGCTAGGAAGAAGTTTAGCAGAAATGAATGTTTCCTAGAGATTTTTTCTCCGATCTCTCTGCCTTTATCGGTGAGCTTGACATAACGATATCTTTTATACTCTACAAACCCTTTTTTCTCTAGCTTCTTTATCATTTCAGTGACCGAAGACAGCCTTACTCCTAAGACCTCAGCTATGTCGCTTAGCTTTACATAGCCTAACTCCTTCTCCAGCTCATATATAGCTTCTATATAGTCTTCTTCCGCCATAGAAGAAAGGCTTCTCTTTATCCTATGTGCTTCTTTAAGGAGATTAAGTCTTTCTGGTTTCTCACCCATTACCGATGATCCCCGGGTATATAGCTGGGGCCCGAGTTAATAACGAGTAGACATATTATTCGTAATTCGAGAGAGAACTCGTTAAATTATGAGGGTTAAATTTAAGTTGTTAGGCCCGCCTAAATCTGTTAGGCGGGCCTAAGTTGAAGGTTGAGGTAAGAGGTAAAAGCGCGTGCATAGTTAGGAACGTTACTGTTAAGTACGGGTCTAATCCGCATCCTGCGCTCGAGAACGTATCGTTCGAAGCTAGTTTAGGTGAAATGGTAATGATTGCGGGGCCTAACGGCGGAGGTAAAAGTACTCTTCTAAAGGTTATAGTGGGCCTTGTAAAGCCTGTAAAAGGAAATGTTAAAGTACTAGGGCGCGACCCCTTCAAGGACCCCGCTATCAGACGGCTAATTGGCTATGTGCCTCAGATAACAGACTTAAATCTTAGTGCTCCCTTAACTCTTAGAGACCTGGTTATGTTGCCTAGGCTAGCAATTAAGTCTAGTCCTTGGAAGGGCCCTAGGAAGGAGGATATTGAAAGCGTGGAAAGGAGCATTAAGGAGCTTGGCCTGGAAGATCACGCAGATAAGAGAATATCTGAGTTATCGGGTGGCATGCTTGCTAGAGCTTTAATTGCTAGGGTATTAGCCTTAGATCCTATATTATATGTTATGGATGAGCCATTCGAGTCTATGGACTGGGAAAGCGAAGAGATAACTATGAAGGTTCTTAGGAGGGAAAAGGAGAGGGGGAAGTTGATAATAGTGTCAGAACATCACATATCTGACGATCACATAGACTACTTCGATAGGACGTTGCTGCTAAAAAGACGAATAATAGCAGAAGGTAGGCCTAGGGACGTGATTGAAGTCTATCGCAGGTTAGGGGGGTCCTAGATGGCGTCTTTCAGGCACGTATTCGTGGTAATAATAGGCGCCTTAATAGTATCGTTGATGTTTGCTTATGTAGTTGTAGCTGGAGAAGGCCAGTCAGCCAGAACTGATGAGGGCTTGCTAATAGTAACGTCGATACCGGTCATAGCCGATATTATAGGCGAGATTGTGGGCGATAGGGGAGTCGTATTGAGTATAGTAGAACCTGGAGTCAATGTTAACACATATGAGCTAACCCCTCGAGACTCTACTATCATAGCAGAGGCTGACTTATTCTTCTATGTAGGTTATGGAGCCGAGGAGGCTCTGGGTATATATGCTTCCGCTATTAGAGGCGGCGAGGGAGTGGTTAGGATATTAGACTTAATGGATGAGAGAGGCGTTATCATAGATGGGAATCCCTATTTCTGGATGAACCCTCTCTTAGCAGCCGTTATGGCTGAGGAGGTGGGTAAGGTCCTTTCTAGTATAGATCCTGAAGGTTCCGAATATTATCTAGAAAGGGCGTTAAAGTTTAAGGAGGAAATGGAGAGGCTTGATCGGGAGATCGCTTCTATCTTATCTAAGGTGCCTGAGGATAAGCGTAAGCTTGTAACGGTACGTGATACTATGAGGTATTTTGCTGAGAGATATGGGTTTGAGGTTGTTGGATATGTTACTGCGAGAGCCGGGACATACGAGCCGTCGGCTAGGGATGGTGTAGAGCTTGCAAAGGCTATAGTTAGTAATGGCATTACTGTGGTTTTCATAGAGTATGAGGAAGCGGGTACTACGTTGAGGGAGGTTGTTGAGACTGTGGTAGATGAGTTGGGGATTGAGAGTGTAGGGTTCATTTATGTTGAGACATACGATCCTTCTCGTGGTGTAAACGGTTATAGGGATATGATGCTTGAGAATGCTAGGCTTATCGCTAAATCGCTCTCGGGCTCCGAGGCTCATAGTAGTGTAATGCTGGCGGGGGGCACGATCCCTATACCACTAGAACCTCTAGAATATAAGTTCATGTGGAGAGGCCTTCTAGCCCTCTTAGCTTCTATGATTGCAGCCTCGCTGGTAGGAGCCTTCGCAGTCCTGCGGGGATGGGCTATATTTGGCGATGCTCTCTCGCATGGTGCCCTTGCGGGGCTTGTTGTAGCGTATCTTGCGGGAGCAGGTTTTTACCTGGGGGCTCTAAGTGCGGGGTTGCTCGTTGCTTTGATTGTAGCTAGCGTTGAAAGGAGGACTCCTTTAAGGGCTGACGTGATCATAGCTGTCACCTTCGCGACTATGCTTTCAATAGCGATCTTACTTCTTTCAAAGGCTGGGGGGGCTGCGATATCTATAGAGGACGTCCTGTTCGCAGATGTAACCGCTGTAGCCCCCGAAATAATGTATAGAACACTGATTCTATCGGCTATTGTGGTAGTCTTCGCTGTGGTTGTAAGGTACCAGCTTATGATGTATGTGATAGAACCTACTATGGCTGCTGCTCTAGGTTTAAGGACGGGATTCATACATTATGCTCTCCTAACACTGCTAGCCTTAACTATAGTAACCTCATTCTTGGCAATAGGCTATGCACCTACAATAGCGTCAATGATGATACCGCCGGCTGCAGCATATCTACTTTCGCGGAGGCCCGGCGAGTTCATAGTTAAAAGTGTAGCGATAGCAGCATTATCAGCGATTATAGGGTTCTTTGTGGCTTACTATTTAGACACTAATGCAGGCGCTACAGCAGTGATAATAGCAGCACTGATCTTCGCGGTAGCAGTAGTATCGTACAAACGTATATAGTAATGTTCACGTAGACCTTATTAGAATAAAATGTTTTTGTAAATAAAATATTTAATATGATTATATGATTAAAGTATTTAGGCTCTACTATGTGTAATACTATAAGCTGTGTATTGTTATTGTTAATTTATCATTAACTTATTCTTTGGTAGCTAGAAGGATAGCTATAGTTAGTAACTCCGTAGTGGGAAAATCATTCCTTTGATCAACATTATATTCAGAGAGTGAAAGAATGCGATTGGATCGTTGAAGTCATATATAAAATATTGTTATATTATTATGTTAAATATATTATATTGATTTAAAATGATTAATAGAGAAGGCGCCCGTTACATAACAGTTTACCGGTTCTTTGAAGGTATAGTCTTGATTGGGGGGTTTAATGAGCGAGATCCCTGTGGCTGCTATAGATGTAGGTACATCTAACGTTAAGCTTGCTGTCTATGACGAATCGTTGAGTATTAAAGATTTAACAGTTGTTAAAGCTCCTTTAAAGGTTTCTAGCTTATCTATAAGACACGACCCAGATAGGCTTAGAATTGTGCTAGGGAGTATGCTTGTTAAGGCTTCCAGGTTAGGGGCCAAGTTCGTAGGGGTTAGTGTCTATAGGGGTAGCGTGGCTTCGTGGAGGAGAGGCGGACTAGTTAGAGGGGATATTGTATTATGGGCTGACTACTTAGCACACCATAAAGCTTATACCATGTTGCCTTTAAGAGCTAAGGTCCTGGAGAAGCTCCCCATAATAGGGAATCTCTTAGGACCTACCTCTCCTTTGCCACTACTACTCTATAAGTCGCAGGCAGCGGGAGCTGAAAGAGCATGGACGATTGATGCTCTAGTTGCTGAGTGGCTCGTAGGAAGGTATGCCGGGGAACCAGTGAATGCTGGTCTACTAGGCGTGTTAGATCCTATAATGGGTTTTATGGTGGGGTTTCATAGGCTCTCCGGGTTTAAGGGCGAGGAACCGGCTATAGTACTACACGATGAGGTATTAGGCGAAAAAGATGGAGTCCATATAGGCCCTGTGATAGCAGATCAGCAGTCGTCATTCCTCGCATCCCGGTGCCTTATAGACGATTGCGTTAAAGTAGACATGGGTAGCGGCTTCTTCGCTACAGCTAGTTTCCCTGGGCCTGGAGCGTTGTTAATGAGCGGCGTGGTGCCTCTCATAGCATTGAAAACTAGAGATTCTCACCTAGCATGTATAGAGTCTATGGCTCCCGGTGTAGGGATTTTTCTTGAGGAAGCTTCAAGGCTTCTTGGAGGCTTCTCCGCGCTCAAGAACTTGAACCTTGAAATATGTTTAAGGTTTAGACCTCCTCCCTCAATACCCTACGTGCCAGCTCCCCGGGAGAACCCGTATCTACCTTCAAATATTCCTTCAGCGGCGATCGGAAGGGGTAGAGAGGTTGTTGCGTGCTCTATAGTTGCTGGTGCTTCTCTCGCCCTCGCGTACCACATATATAGGGCGGGTAGGACCTCCGACTCAACTTTGGTAAGGGCTTTTGGAGGAGCTTCTCGATTAAATATCATATTGGAGATTGCGTCAGCCCTTACGGGTTATACTATAGAGGCTTATCCTAACGTGGAGGCCGCTAGCAGGGGAGCAGCGATCCTAGCCCTCCACGCGTCAGGGTATATGAGCTTGAGGGAAGCTTTAAGGATAAGGCTACCGGAACCCCTTGCAGTCTTCAAGGGTGGCAAGCCTTCCCTGAGGCTCCTTCAAGCGTGGGAGGACCTGGTAAGGGGAAGATTCAGCGTTTTATCAGAGCTGTTAGAGGAATACTGGGAGATAGTAGGGTCTATAATGTAGAACCTAAGCCTCATAACCTAGAGCCTGGAGGTGGAACCCCGCCTCTCGATGCATGGCCTCTATTAAAACTCGCCTTTTTGAAGGGCTTGCGCACTCCTAAGTTTATCGTCTTAGAACCTACAAGCGTGGAGGAAGTTTTAGATGTTGTAAGAGCTGCTCGCGAGTATGGCGTTTGCCTGCATCCCTGGTCTGCAGGAAGCGGCGTGCTCGGGGCTTCATTGCCTTCAAGGGAGTGCGTTGTAGTTTCTGTAGCTAGGCTGAAAGAGGTATCTATTGATGTGTCAAGAATGATCGCCCACGTAGGGGCCGGGACTCGGATCTCGGAGATAGCTAACGCCTCTTTAAAGGCGGGTCTCTACTTTCCTTTACTCCCCCAGAGTTTTGAGCTGGCTAGCGCTGCCGGGATAGTCTCTACTCTAGGCTCAGGCCTCCTTCAACCCGGCACGGGTAACGTTGAGGACGTAGTTCAATACATAGATATTGTAACCTCGGGGACGGAGCTTATCAGGCTAGGAACCGATGTCACGCCTAGAGGGTGCATTGGTCCCTGCCTACACTATCTAATATTGGGCGCTGAAGGGTCTGCAGGGGTCATCGTCGGTGTAGGGTTTAGGCTTAGGATGAAGCCTCGGGGAGAGGCTCGAGTTGCGTGTAGACTTCCAAACCTTTCCAAGGCTATTGAAATAGCAAGGGAGCTGAGCCAGTGGAATAGCCCTCACATGCTTAGAATCCTAGACGAAGACGAGTCCACGATTACATTGTCAACAGAAGGACCTCTCCTTCTTGCAATGTATCTAACGTCTACCACCTATTTTAGCAGTGTCTTAAAAGAAGCGGTTTCCAAGGCGTGCATTGAGTATGGAGGAGAAGTGCTCGAAGATAAAATAATAGATAGGTTTGTCCGTGAGAGGTATAGGTTCCGTGAAAGACTGGAAGAACTCTATAGAGCTGGGCTTTGGGCCGATACGATAGATCTTGCTGCTCCCTGGAGCTTAATGGAAAAAACTTGGACGATTTTGAAGGAAAGGCTATCTAGTATTGAAGGTGTAATAGCCGTGTTAGGGCATGCGAGTCACTTCTACCCTTCAGGGGGCTCTCTATACCTTATAGTCGTTGGGGAAGCCAGTTTGAAAGTATTTGGTAAAGTTTGGAAGGAAGCTATGAAAACTGCTTTAGAGCTAGGGGTTGCAGTAACCCATCATCACGGAGTAGGGAGGGGCAAGTTACTATGGGCCGAAAAACAGATGAGTAGAGGGGGTTTTAAGACGCTCTGCTCATTGTTAGATGCAATGGACCCTTATAGAGTATTCAGGGGGTCTCCCTTAAGGCGCGAGTGTTTAAGGGTATTAGAAGGATGAGCGGGAGGTCGTGCGGTAAGGCTGCAGTTATTGGAGCCGGAATTGTGGGGTTATTCACTGCTTTTAAATTAAGAGAGGCTGGATTCGAGGTTGAGATCTACGAGAAAAGCGTGCCGGGCTCGGGAGCTTCTACTAAAAACGCTAATGTAATACATCTTATACAGCCTCCCCCGGGGAAGCTTAGAAGAGTTCTTGCTCTTAGGGGCGCTAGGCTTCATAGAGTGTATTCTAGTATATTAGGATACAGGATCTTAGATGTACCGCTTATATTAGCGGCTACAGGACTTCAGGAATCGCTAATTCTTAAGATGCTGAAGCCCTTAGTAGAGAAAGTTTATGGCGTCAAAGCATATATAGTTAGTGGAGACAGGGCTAGAGACCTAGAGCCAGCATTATCCGATAATGTTGTGTCGGCTATGGTTATAGAAGGATATGGTATTGTTGATTCTAAGGAAGTGATCAGCAGACTTGTTAAAAGTCTTCTTGAGAACAGCGTACACATTATTAACGTGGAAGCTAAGGCTTTGAAGGCTGGTCCTAACATAATTACATCTGAAGGGGAGATTAAGGGTTATAATATAGTTATAAACGCTGCTGGAGAGGATGCTTCAAGGCTCGCTAGGACTTTAGGCGATATTATCCCTACGATCAAGGTTCCAGGCTTAATGACTCTCCATTCGAAGCCTAGGTTGAGAAGTATTGTAGCTAGGCCCCCAGCAGGCATTAAACTCGAGAGTAAGGGTGGCGGCGTGATACCACAGCTTGACGGCAAGACCCTGCTAGGACCTACATTCGGACTAAGAGGAAGCAGGGGTGTTAGCGAGCTGCGCCGGATTTTCAATAAGTTGCTTTCAGAAGATGTGGGAGAGCCTCTAAAGGTCGTTGAAGGCGTTAGGGTTATAGCTGTAAGAGGGAGAGACTTCAAGATTAGAAGGTCCTACAGGGAGCCTCATATAATACACCTTGTAGGGATAGAGTCTCCCGGCTTTACCGCAGCCCCTTCAATAGCAGAGCTAGTACTAGAGATGGCGGGTTGTAAGAAAGAAGGCTTTAATCCGCCTTAACTACGTCTCATGAAGCCTTTAGTGTAGGGGGTGGGTTAAATGGAGTTTCCTAGTAAAGAATTCGCAGAAGCACTATGCTTCGAGCTCAATCGGAATGAGGCGTATAGGAAAGCGGCTCGCGGGTGGAGGTGGCCTATACTATTTAAAGTAGAAGAGGATGGCGGCGCTGGTCCCGGGTTTATATTAGACTTGTATGAAGGCGAGTGTAGAGGCTTTAAATGGTTTGATAATACTAGTGGTGTCACGGCAGACTATGTTTTATCAGCTAGCAAGGATACGTGGCTTAAGGTTATCAAAGGCGAGCTTCACCCTATGAAGGCTATTTTAGAGAAAAAAGTTAGGCTTGAAAAGGGTTCTTACGCCACAATAGCTAGGTACACCAGGGCTGCATTAGAGATAGTTAAAGCTGCTAGAAGCGTTCTCGGAGAGTGATAAAACCGTTACTTGAACACTATCACCTGTCTACCCAAGACCTCACCTCTATCTAGCTTTTCTAAGGCCTCGTTAACATCGTCGAGCCTTATCCTGGCTGTGACTATAGAAGAGTAGTCTACCACCCCCTTCTTTGCTAAAAGGGAGAGTTCCCTTACATCGTTGCAGGAACCCCATAGAACTCCGGTTATACTCCTTTCTCCTAGTATGAGGTGTAGACTGGGGACTTGGGAGCCAAAGGGGCTCCCTAGGCCGACTACAACGTAGATTCCCTTTTTAGCCAGCACCCTTAGGTATACTTCCATTTCGCTTTCCAGCCCCACGAAGTCGAGAACAGCCTTAACGCCCTTACCTCCGGTAGCCTTAAGTATCTCATCCTCTAAGTTACTAGTCTTTCTAGCGTTTATTAAATGATCCTGGGGCCCGGGTTTAACGATTCTTGCCGCGAAATCGAGTTTCTCGTCGCTAACGTCAACCCCTATAACATTAGAGTGTAGATAGTTCTTTGCAAGCTGAAGAGCGAAGAGCCCTACACCACCTAGGCCTACAATGGCGACGTAGTCATCGGGCTTCACTCTGTCAGCAGCCTTCTTCACGGCTCGGTAAGCTGTGACACCCGCATCCGTAAGTAGACTGGCAGCCTCTAGGTCGTCTAGCTCGCTAGCTGGAATGAGGTACTTATAATGAGGGACGTGTAGGTACTCTGCATAAGCGCCCTGCCTCCAGCTAAGCCCCGGCCACTCAGGCTTATCGCAAAGCTGGGTATCCCCTGTAAGAGTATACTCATCCTCTTCACCGCAAAAGCTGCTAGCACACACAAGGACCGGGGTTCCAGGCCTAAGCCTCTCAGGAACCCCCTCACCAACTTCATAGACAATGCCGCTAGGTTCGTGACCTAAGATTAAGGGCAACTTTATGTCTAGTACCGCCTCAGCCTCGCCCCTCCACACGTGAACGTCAGTGTGGCATACCCCAGAACCCGCAATTTTAACTACGACCTCGTTAGGGCCCTTAACGCGGGGTCTAGGAACCTCTTCTATACTCAATGGTGAAAGATACTCCTTGAGGACTGCAGCCCTCATCGTCTCGTTCAAAGCAATACCCACCAGCATTGTTATTTAATGGCTAGGGCTCTTAGATTATTAAGGTTAAGTTGAGTTTAGCTTCTAGGCGTTTTTAATGGAGCGGGGAAATGTAAGACGGAAAGCATGTTAATTTGGGTTTAAAAAGGAAAGGAGTGATAGCCGGATTAAATAAATTCCGGCTAGCAGGAATGCCCGTGTCCGTGATGCTCGTGATGGTGATGGTGCCCGTGATGCTCTTTCATGTGTTTTTCATATTCCTCTTTAGTAGCAAACTTTATCCCGCACTCCTTGCACTCATACTCTGCCATCCGCTCTTCACCTCGCTACTTTACATAAGAAGTGTTTCTAGCTATATAAGTATGCGGCTATAGTAAGGTATTTGTATGCTTTATAAAAGGGAGTCTTCTCCTTAAATTTCATTTCGACAGTGTAGGACCTATTCCCTCATGATGATTATAGTGCCTAGGCTTGGACTATGGGTGCTTCGGCTTTCCTAGGTTCTTTTGGTTCTTTCTTACCTTCTATGAAATCTTTACGGGTATAAAGGTAGGAAAGGGCGGTAAGGTATAAGAGAGCAGTAGTTCTTAGTGGAAGCTCTAAGTCTATATCTAGCATGAAGCCACCCAGGGACCTGCCGAGAGCTGCAGGTACTGTGAAGCTGAGGCTTAAAAGAGAAGCGGCCGACCCCCTCATGGCGCGGGGCACCTGTTTGAGTGTTATAGCTTCTAGGAGAGGGTTTGCAGCGTTCATCAATATAGTCCTGACTACATATAGTCCTGCGGCGAGTAGGAACGAGTCTACGAAGGTTATAGCAACTAATAGGGGTATGCTGGATGAAGCTAAGAATAAATAGGCTTTTAGAGGGCTTCCAAGGACACTAGCTATCCTGGGAGTATAAATCATTAATAAAGCCATAACTAGTTGTTCTAACCCATTAACAAAGCCTATCTCGGCGCTTGTAACCCCATACTTGGCTGCAAAGTAGTAGCCTATGTTGTGTATGGACATGGAGGCTCCAAGCCCGATCACCATGTTAAAGGCTAGCAGTACTAGGAACCTCCGCTCCCTCAGCACCTTAGCGTATCCTGAGATAGGACTCCTAGCACGTCCTCCAACAATGAACTCTCTAACCAATAAAGCTATGAAAGCTTGGATAAGCGATAGGGGTGCTAATGCGAGTATTATAGTTCTATAAGCGTTAAGCAGCTCTACTCCTAAAAATTTGGAAGCAGCTACTGGAAGCCCTCCCGAAAAGCTTCCTAGAGCCGCTCCTAGGGTTGAAGCTGCTGCAAAGTAACTGAAAGTGAAGTGGAGAGTCTCGTCTCTTCCGCTTCTTGAGACTAAAGCAGAGCCCGCACTCCAAGAAACGCCCATAGAAATCCCTTGAAGTAGGAACCCTATAGCCATCAGAGCAGTATTTCCGGAGGCTATTAAGGTGAATGCTAGCGCCTTAACAATATAACCAGCAAAGAGAACTCTCCTAGCTCCTAGAGCATCGCTAAGATAGCCTGAGAGAACTGTTGCAGCAATACTCGAGGCAACGGAACCTGATGTAAGCAACCCGAACTCCGTCCCACTAAAGCCAGCCTCGTACATAAAGGGGGCTAAAACTGAGATTAGAAGCCCAAACGTAACTCCGTTGAGAAATGCTAGTATCAGCAGGCTCTTCTGTATACCCGCCATAGTACCCTCAACCTTAACGTTACAACCATCGGTCACAGATAGATGCCTGGGCTTCATAAAGCATGCTATGCAGGCGTGGGAGGGAAAATAGTAGTCCAAGGGGCCAGGCACATCTATAATCTAAGCTAGTTAGCCCCTGAATGCCTCTGTGTAGGCAGAGGGTACTTCTATTGAGGGGAGTTATAGCAAAGAATACGAAGGGATTTAAGCCTGGAGACGCGAAGCGGCTAGCCGAGGAGATCAAAAGGTCACTGAAGGGAGCTCCAGTTAGCGTTAGGGTAGCGAGCGGTCATGTTGAGATATCTGCGAGAGGGGTTGACGAGGATGATCTAAAAAGGGTAGTAAGAGAGATAGTAGGAGACATCATGGATGTGATTAAGGGTGGTGAGGGGCTAGCAGATTACGTGGCGTTTATAGACATGGAGAGGTATTGGGAGGCTCATGAAGCTTTAGAAGCCGTGTGGTCTAAGGATAGAGACCCCTATCTTCAAGTACTTATACTGGCGGCTGCAGCTCTAGCAAAGGCTCAAGAAGGTATGAAAGAAGCAGCATTAAGAATAGCTAGGAGAGCTGAGGACCTGCAGAGGCGTCTAGAATATGAAATTGTGGATATGGATTGTCTTAGAAGAGAGGTTGAGAGAGTTTTCGCAGGGCTTAGGGGGATGCTAAGGGACTGTATAAAAATTTAGGGGCTCAGGACCGAGGGTACTTCTTCATAGATCATCTCAGTTCTAAAGCGCTTCTTCACGGCCCCGGAAGAATCATCTACTAGTTACGCGGGCTCTTTCCTTTTCCCAGGCCTCCAGGGCCTCCTTTATCTTGGTCAATAGCGTTTCAGCCTTCTCTGTGGGTTGTATAGGGGGCTTCTGGGTTAGGAGCCCCTTCTGCTTAAGCCTCTCTACTAGCCTGTATAAGGTGGCCTTGCTGCCAGCTAGTCTGTCAGAGTTAGGTCCTAGCCTTCTTAGGTATTCTTCCAGGGTGGCTGTGTTAGCGGGCCTATACCTAGAGGCTGCTAGCAATACTGGTAACACTCTCTGGAGCGGTAGTTTATCGTCTAGCTCAGCCATTACTATGGCCCTAGCTAGTTCTTCAAGCTCAGGCCACTCCATCCCGCGAACCTCCGGGGACTTAGTCGGAGGCTGGGCGGTGGTTGCTTTGACTTCTACAGCTAGAGCACCCTCTCTTTCAGCCATCCTATAAGGCTCTGCTAGCACGTCTAGCGTGGCTAATATGAGCTCTACTGTGGCGTTCCTCAGATCGTCGCCGCTAAGGCCTAGAGTAGACTCTAGGTCCTGAGCTAGCTTCTTAACGCTCCTCTGGTACATTGCTTCCCACTCATGCTCCATTGTAGCATTAATTATGTAAGCTACGGGGGCTGCTTGCGGAGTTCCTTCAGCCTCAAGCATAGAGAGAGCGGCGGCCCTCAACGCTTCAGAGGCACATTCGCTTGTGTCACAGCCTTCAACCTCTACTCCAGCATCTGCGGGCGTGCTAGCCGAGATCAGCTCTCCTACCCTTCTCTTAACTGTGAGTCCATGCCTGGATAGTATCTCCAGCTTCTCCCTCACCCTTCTCTCAAGCTCTGCTTGCCCAGCATCGCGTGGAGCCCCTAGAAGCCTCTGGGCTAAAGCCTCAGGGTCTACTCGGCCCTCACCATACTTCTTGATAGTGTCAACTGCTGCGTCATATATCTTCGTCCATAGGCTTTTTCCTCCAATGTCCCTCTGAAGTAAGCTGCTCGCGTAGCCAACGCTCGTTAGCCCTCCCACCAGGAAGGTTCGTTTTTCGGATTTAGCTATGACTCCCAGGTCTATTAGGGGGAATGCAAGGACTCCTAGGAGTAGGGCCCTTCGTGAAACGTCTCTTCCAGGCTTGATCGTTAATGTCACACCGCTTTCGGATCTCCTTTTTATCTCTTTGTTAATGAACTGGTCTACATAGCTACCGCTCACACCCATAATATGTCACCTTATACTCTACTCTCCACTTATGATAAAATCTGTGTGTTAGAGGTTATAATTATGTGTCTTTACCAAGCAAAGGCCTAATATTTATGGGTATTTTTTACTTTTTTGCTTCAAACTACATAATTGTCTACTCTCCTTATGACAGGATTAGCCTTATTCCTACTAGTATGAGCACTATCCCTACTATAGGCCTCATAAGGGCTATTCGGATTCTCGACACGATCTTGGGTCCCAATACAGCTCCCATTAGAGCGCCTGGCGCTACCAAGGTCCAAGCACTATAGACTAGAGTGTCCGTTGCCGCATGAACTAGGGCGGCTGCCACGCTTCCAGGGAATATAGCGAGAGTGCTGGTGGCAACGGCCTTCTTAAGATTCATTCTTAATAGTGTAGTGAGTATAGGCACTAATATGGCGCCTCCCCCAGTCCCTGTTAACCCTGCTACGAGCCCTGCTATGACGCCGGCAACTACCTTCAATATAGTATCACGTCTAGACGTTGATGTTACATCGCTAGACTGGCTAGAAGAAGATTGGCCCCCCTTTAGGGACTTAAATGTTCTATAGAGCATTCTAACCCCGTAAAGCATGACAAAAACGCCAACCATAACCTCGATCAGCCGGGGCTCTACGTAGGCTACGAGAAACGCGCCTACTATCGACGAGGGAATCATAGACGACGCGATTACTAGGGCGTCTGAAGGGTTCACAAGCTTTTCCCTCAGGTAGGAGATGCTCCCGAAGCTAGTGACTACAGCTACAACGCCCTTACTAGTCCCTACTGCCAGGGGGATAGGATAGCCTAGTAGAAGAGAGAACATGGGTACAAAGAAAACTCCACCGCCTACGCCGCTCATAGTAGCTATCACAGCAGCAGCAGCACCCATAATGAAGTATAGTAGTAGCGAGACGGGATCGCTATTCAACTCTCTCAACCCACCTCCACAGCATCCATAAGCCTCTTCACGACCTCCTCAGGGCCTAGCCCCCTAACTCTAACTATTATGCTTTCCCCCCTCCTACTCCGCTCAAGCTCTATGTCTTTATGGTGCACTCTGAGCACTCTCAATAGCATCCTTCTTAAGGCTGCTAATGGCCTCTGCGAAACGTTTGGCTCCCTAGTATAAAATACGAGTTCTCCCGCCTCGAGAACGAGCTTTTCCTCGACGGCCTCAGCCTTCACCAGGACCTTAAACTCTACATACCTCTCCATAGCATGTACTATGCGTTCAAGACTCTCCCTAAGCTTCTCCTCCACCAGTAACACCGCTTAGAGCACGTATGTTAGTGAAAGGCTAAGTAAGTGGGGGCTCTGAGGCTGCGGCCACTACCTCCTAGGCCTTCAAGGCCTCGGAGGCCGTGTAGCCTCTTCACGGCCCTGAGTGTTTATTTGTGAGCTGGAGGATTTAGGTCCGATTAGGAAGGAGAGGGTTATTCTCTAGCTAGGTCTTCTATAGCTTCAAGCGCTTCTTGGGGGTTGGAGGCTCTTTCTATTCGTGCGTGAAGGGATATTTGTGAGAGGGTGTCTGGATCCTTTAACCCGTGACCTGTGAGCACTAGCACGACCTTAGAGTTTCTCTCTATCATGCCGATTCTATGTGCTTTTAAGAGTCCTGCGTAGGCTGCTGCGCTTGCTGGCTCTACTATAACGCCCTCTTCGGAGGCTAGGGTAGCCATAGCCTTTAGGATTTCTTCGTCGCTGACTTTGAGGAATGCGCCCCTAGACTCGTCGACAGCCTTTAGGGCCTTTTGCCAGTTGACGGGCCGCCCTATCCTTATGGCGGAAGCCACCGTCCTGGGGTTATGAGTATACAGCGGCTCTCTTAGCCCAAGGGCCCATGCATCTGCCAGGGGGGATGCTCCCTCAGCTTGGACTCCAATCATCTTAGGCTTCCCTTCCGGGAGGCCTAGCATGCCCGCCTCTTTGAAGCCCTTCCATATAGCTGCTATGTTGCCCGAGTTCCCCACAGGAACTATTACATAGTCTGGAGGCTCTCCCAGGTCCTCTAGCACCTCAAACGCTATTGTCTTTTGGCCTTCCAGCCTGTAGGGGTTGAAACTGTTAAGCGGGTAGACTCTCCTAATATAGGCTTCATCCAATGATACTAAGTTTAAAACGGCCTCCATAGCGTGGTCAAATCCGCCTTCAACTTCTATCAATGTAGCACCGTGAGCTAAGGCTTGGAGTAGCTTGCCTTTAGCAACACCTCCTCGGGGTAATAGGATGACAGGCTTCAGACCCGCCCTCCTAGAGTATGCTGCCATACTTGCTGCAGTGTTGCCGGTGCTAGCTACTACTGTTACCTTAGCATTTAACCCCTTGGCTATGCTAACCCCTACAGTCATACCTCTATCCTTGAAGCTACCCGTAGGGTTGAGGCCCTCAAGCTTACCGTAAACCTTAGCGCCTGTAGACTCTGAAGCCCAGGGAAGCTCTACTAGGGGCGTTGAGCCTTCACCCAACGATATAACGGTTTTCCCCAGCCTAGGGAGTAAGTCCTTGTACCTCCACACACCCCTCCCTCGAGGTACACCCTCAGCCTCGTACACAGGCTCCAGTAGCCCCCTGCATCTTGGGCAAGTGAAGAGTCTGGGGTGCGGAGGGTAGGTCCTTCCACAGGAAACGCATACTAGCCTTCGAGGCCCCTCTAAAGCCTCGTCAATAACCTATCACCAATCGACTATCGTAGGTGAGGGGATATTTTAGGGTTAAGGATTGTGGGGGCGGCTCGGCTACGACCGCAATCCTCACGCACAGCTCTCGGTAAAGCCCACCTATCCTCACAGCCGCACCCAAGGTTAGGTGTAGCGCTCCAAAAAGTTAAACTCTTAAAACCACCATCCATCCACTCTATCTAACGGCCCCGCCGTAGCTCAGCGGCAGAGCGCCCGGCTGTAGTGGGACGCGGGCGGAGGAACCCGGTGCTCCGCAGGCACCGGGTGGTCGGGGGTTCGAATCCCCCCGGCGGGACCACAATACATAGTATATAATAGAGCTGACAGTAGGATGTCCTGAATCGGAGCCTAGTAGTTATCGTCTTCTCCTTCTCCGCCTGCTTTCCTCGCCAACAGGCTCTACAGGTTCAACGTAAACGCCGACGCCCACTAGCTTCTTAATCATCTCGTCGAAGAATCGTATATGTGCTCCTTTTTGGCCTAGCATGGGGCCCATGTAGTCAGAGTAGACCTTCATCCTTAGTTGTGGCCCTGCAAAGTCGAAGTCTACTACGTGTTTGTGTATCCAGCTTACGGGGTGGGCGGCCCTCACTAGCTCCTTGAAGTCGAGGGTAAATTCTATGGCCCTCAGCTTGAGGCCCAAGTCACCCTCAATCTTTTGTATCCTCTCACCACCTCTACCTATCAGCCTGCCTAGATGGCCTTCCTTAACTATTATGAGAGCGTCAGGGACGTGCTCGCTAGCTATCTCCCACGCTCTCTTCATGTCCTGAAGGTCTATTATGGTTATTATATCTGCGTCGGGGGCGTGAAGCTTCGCAGTCTCAAGTATCTTCCTCTCAGTCTCGCTTAGCTCCCTTCTTCTCATTTGAAGTTCGAGTAGCAGCTTTACACCTCTCCTAGCCCCCGGCCTCACTATATCCTTTATGCCCATGTCAACTACGACTGCGGTCGGCTCGTTCTGTAGTATTTCCCTTGCAAGGCTAGCGCCATCTCTCCCGGCTTCGGCCGTTCTCTGGAAGACTGGGTCTCCGGCCACAATGAGCTTGCTGTTGCTTCCGAGCCTAGTTATTATTTCTACTATAGCCTCTGGCGGTATGCTCTGCGCGTCGTCTATTATTATGACTGAGTTGTCAAAGGTCCTACCTCTCAGGAAGTGTGGGTCAACTAGTATAAGTCTCTCGTCGCCTAGAAGCTTCTTGACGACATCAACTCCCAGGAACCCCCCTATAATGTCCATAAGGTATTCTGCAGCAAGCCTCCTATAGGTCTCCGGGTCGCTCAGTATAGTAACCTCTCTACCGCTCACAACATCGATTACGGGCCTAGCTAGGACAACCCTCTGATAGTCTCCCTCCGCTACCTTCGATATAGCGTATATTATGGAGAATAGACTCTTACCCGTGCCCGTAGGGCCGAAGACCCCTACTAGGTCCTTCTCCGAGGCTAGAGCGTCCTTTAGTTCTTCTTGCCCAGGCGTCTTGGGCTCGAGCTTCTCAAATACGCCTTTAAGCTCTTCTAAAGCCATACGCCTCGCCCCGCGTTGAATGGAAAGGATGCCTTCGGAGGTAATTTAAGCTATTCTTACACGTGATAGGCTGGAGAACTCTTCTGTTGATAGCCTCAGGCTCCATACTATTACACTTGGGAGCGGGGTTGAAGATTAAGCTCAGGTTCGATGAAAAGGTTATGATAGCGTTCCTCGAGGCTCTGGAGGCAGCGGAGACTAGGAAGCCTGCTCAGGTGTATAAGAGGGAGGTTTTCCGGAGGTACGGACTCTTAGGCACTCGCTACGATAGAGTGTTCACAGCCATAATGTATAAAATGCTTAGGATGGCGGGGGTTCTCGACAGGGCTGTGGCGTGGGCCCTCGGGGTGCCAGTATCGGAGGTTGAGAGCTGGGATCCCCTTTTGCGTCAGTCGCTCAGGCTTGCAGCCTTCATAGCACAGTTCGATGACGTGAAGGATAGAGGGCTGGCTTATGCTCTAACACGTTACGGGATGAAGTATGTAGCATCAAGGCTGGGATGGAGAGAGGCTAGGAAGATACATAGGGTTTTGACAAAGCTCTGGGACAACCCCTGGAAGCCTCAGAGCCGCGAGGAGGAGTTAATGGTCAAGTACCTAGTACCCCCTATACTAGTTGAGAGTGTAACCCCTCTACTAGACCCGGGCGAGATGGAGGAATTCCTAGAAGCCCTTAACAGGGAGCCAGTCAACTCCCTAAGGGTAAACTCTCTAAAGGCTAACGTCGAAGAGGTCCTATGGGAGCTAAGGTCCTCGGGACTTGAAGCTTGGCCTAGCGAGAGGGTGCCGGGCGTTGTCAGGTATAGGGGCCCCTTCAACCAGATCCTCCAGAGGCTCGTGGAAGAGGGCAAAGTCGTGCCCCAGGATGAATCTAGCGCTGCGGCGGCCCTGCTAGTCGATCCTAAGCCGGGAGAGTTTATAGTGGACCTCTGCGCGGCCCCCGGGGGGAAAGCTACTCACATGGCAGAGCTTTCAAGGCTTCAGGCTAGGATCGTGGCGTTCGACATTCACTGGGATAGGCTTGAGAGGATGAAGATGCTTGTTGAAGCTACTGGAACATCGCAAGCTATAGCTATGGTTAAAGGTGACGCCCTCAATGCTCCCAAAATCCTGGGGAGGGGGGTGGCCGACAAAGTCCTATTAGACCCTCCCTGCAGCACTACAGGCAGCCTACACAAGAACGTTGACGCTAGGTGGAGGCTTAGGAGAGAGAAGATCGAGGAGCTAGCCGAGACGCAGAAAAAGATGCTTGCTGCGGGGGTTGAGGTCCTGAAGCCTGGAGGCAGGCTAGTCTATACAGTATGCAGCGTGCTCCCTCAGGAAGGAGAGTACGTGGTTAAATGGGCCCTCGAGACTCTCCCTGTGAAACTGGTACCGGTAGACGGCCCCTACGATGCCTCACCTCTACTACCAGGGGCTATGAGGGCCTGGCCCCATAGGCATGGAGTCACAGGCTTCTTCTATGCAGTTCTAGAAAAGACTAGAGGGTAGGACCTACACTTCGGTTTCTCTCGGGAAGAGAAATTTAGGGTCTCCACACCCCCCGGGAGGTTGATGGTGCCGCTAGTGGAGAATGGAGTTAGTAGGAGAGCGCTGGCTGCAGTAGTCTCCTACAACGTGTTTAGGGGGCTTGCTGTAGGAGGGTATATGGCACTATTCCCCATGTACATGGTTAGCTTAGGCTACTCTATGGAGAGCCTTGGCCTCGTGATAGCCGCTTCAGGGGCCCTCTCGGCTTTCATACTCCCGGCTCTAGGCGTTGTTATTGACAGGTATGGCCCCAGGATTATGGTGTTCGTTACCGGGTTAATGCAGGTAGCCGGGATACTCATAGCAGCTTATAGCAGTAGCCTCGAAACTCTCGGGCTAAGCTACCTGCTCTTCCTACTCTCCTTCCTGGCGGGACAACCCGCAAGGATGAGTTTCCTCGCGAGGGCTGTAGATGAAGGCGTCTTAGGGAGGGCTGTGGGCCTAACTAGTTCTATATTCAGCATGACGAGGCTGATAGGTCCTCTGGCTGGAGGCTTCGCCGCCGAGGCCCTAGGCTTCAAAGCTTCGTTCCAAGCTCTAGCTCTTTCTAGCGCTGTAGGTCTTATACTCTTCACCGTGATTTCAACGGGAGTAGCCCTCAGGCCTCTATCCAGGGTCCCATCGCTGAGAGAGGCTTACATGGGGGTTCTAAGGCCTGGAAGAAGTATGGCGGGCGTCCTGGGCTACGTTGCTTTAGATAGGCTTGGCTGGAGCCTATGGTTTCCGATGCTGACAGGCCACCTATACAGCTATGGTTTTAGCGAGTCTGAAGCGGGGTTGATAGTGACCTTGGGGGGTGTAGTCCAAACACTGTTACTACCTCCAGCGGGTGCTATGGTTGATAGGCTAGGAGCGGCTAAGGTTTTAGCTGTTAGCGAGGGCTTAGGAGTGCTCACGGCCCTGCTATTTGCAGACCCATCTAGTATTTACAGGGTCTATCTAGGAGCCGCCCTTATGGGTGCTAGTATCGCCTTCTGGGTTCCAGG
>WAKF01000063.1 GCA_015523465.1 Aeropyrum sp. | reverse complement strand
CAGGCGCTATAACCCTCCCCCCGCCACCCCGGGTATACTCGAAACCCATGAAGCCCACGACCTCGACGCTCGAAGGGTGGACCCAAGCCTCCTCCCAAGCCTCCCTCAAAGCAGCCTCAACAACGCCCTCACCACCCTCAATAGACCCCCCAGGCAAGGCGGCATCACAGGCCCAGTAGCCACCGCCACGACAACTCTTCCTAACCAGCAGAACCCTAACCGGAGAACCCCAAAGGAGAGCCAGCACAGCGGAGTCGGGCTCACGGCGGGGGCCTAGCCTGCGGGCCTTCACATCACCCGGCACAAAGCCGTCAGACCCGGGTTCACCACCAAAGCAACTCTTCACAGGCCACAGGCCCCCGTGTAAGAGAGTCTGGACTCTACCCTAAAACAGGTTTACCGTCGAGAAGCTCGACTAAGGCTCTCCTTGTAGCAGAGTACACAGCTTTTAAGCCCCGTTTCATAATGTCTAGCACTTGCAGAACCCTCTCAAGGCTTTCCCTTTTGAATTGGCGACGTGGAATCTCGTGGTTCTCCTACTCTATGATTAAGTAAAGCTTGATATAAACTTTTAACATTTACCTGGTTATAACTGATAGTGGGTTGAATAGAATGCTGGATAAGCCGGTAGAAGTTGTAATAGTAATTCGTGGGGGTAGTGTTAAACTTATAGTAGAGGGACGTGAAGAGCCCCTAGAGCGCCTTACAGAACTCTTACCATTATACGTATACAATGCAAGCCGCGATGACAGCGGAACACTAGTGCTTAGGGCTAAAGCTCGATACTCATGGCAGGAAAGCCAGGGTAGAATGCAAGCAGTAGCTTGGGCGAACAGGGAACCCCCAAGCTTGCTCCAGACCCCTCAATGCCTTCCACAGCACTACCCGTATATAATTCATCCATATCCCATCGGCGACGATCTTTACTACCAACCCCTATTCGGCTGGCTACATAGACCCTGCAAATGCAGACACTACCTAATATTAGCCTGATACCTTGAACCCCTCGATCTCAACCCATTACCATATAAGCGGGCAACGTGCTTACAAGGCGGCTTCTACAAAGGTAGACGCTAGACAAGTACATAGTACGGTAGTTTAAGGCTCCATAAGAAATTGAGACATAACTCGCTTAACCCGCTTTCTACGACATTATTATCGTAACGTATGTCCCTTAGGGCTACTAAGATGACGTGGGACTACTGGTAGCCGCGAAACTAACGGTTTTTCCGGAGTCGAGACTCCTTATCTAGCGATGGAGAAGAAGATTCGATTACTAAGTATATCATGACCTTCCAGAGTCTTATGGAGGCTGGAGTAGGACCTAAGCTAGCCAAGATGTATTTCATCTATCAAAGTTAGCAGAAGGGATGGTGTTTGTTTCGAGCTTTAACCCGGTTTACCTCTAGTTAGGGGTTCACTTGAAGGATAGTCTTTAGTGGACTGAAAGAACCAGGACTACATATAGCACTCCTAGCTCTAGCCTTGGTTAATTGAGTAGAAGTAGTGTATAAGGATATCAAAGTTATCCTGTGAAGGACCTACTTTTTCGCTGAAGGCCGTGTTCGAGGGGTTAACTGTTTTTCCACAGACGAGTTTCTAAGCGCCTGGAGGGGAGGGGACGACCGCTCCCGTTACCGTTACCATGCGAGATGCTGGGTTCGATAGGAGTAATGGTGGGTCGGGTGGCTTTGCGATGGGCAAGGTTTATAGTAGCTTTGAAACGGTGTACCGGGACGCTAGGGCTGGGGCTTTTTTGAATGAGGCGGAGTTGAAGCAAGCTTTTATAGAGGCTTTAAAAAGCGAGTTTGGGGGTTCTCAATGCCACAAGTACATTGTTAAATACTGGCTTTTCCCGGCGCTGGAGGAGACTGTTCGAGGGAGGAGGCCCGACATAAGGATCTCGAATATTGTAGTTGAGGTGGAACCTCCCGGGGGAGACCTCGGGAGGGGACGCTTACAGCTTCGACAGTATATGAGGGATCTTTACCAGGTGCTCGGGGGTAGGGTTGAGGTTTATGGGCTTGTGACTAATGGTATTGACGCGGAGCTGTTGGAATACGACGGTTCAACTTACGTTACTGTTGAGAGTGGCGATATGCCTTCGGTAGCCCGTGACTTAATTGAGATTTTCTGCTCAAGGAAGATACCTGTGAGCGACGCGAAGGACCTGCTTAGGCTTTTCGGGGTGTAGCTGTTGAGTGGTAGTTCTTCTACAAAAATTTCACACGGGATCATAAAGTCGCTATATAATATTATATCATATTACAATAAGAATAGGGGGGTGGGTAAGGCCGGTGTAATACTAAACTACTTCAACGTGTGGAAGGAATTACACGCCCTCACAGTGAACATTTCCAAAGAAGGCTGGGATGCACTTAAGGACCTAGCCCGCCAGCTAGGAGTCAGTCTTAATAACGACGATGAGAGGTGGCTTTTCCTCTTTGCAGTGGAAACCTACCTCCACATTCTATCGCGGGCCCTCGCACTATCAAAGCTTGGAAGGCTCGAAGACAAGATAGACTCGTTTATTAAGAGTATAAATTCTACCAGAAATATATTCCCATATTCGATTTTCGAGTGGGTTTTCGAGGCGTATAGAGATCAAAGTCTTCCAACGGGCATGAAGAAGAGCCTTATAGGTAACATAGAGGTCATGCTTATAATCTTGTATAACCTTAACACTACGACTCTGACGTTTGACGCGTTTAGGGAGCTTTATCAGAACGTCCTGCCTAGAGAGATTAGGAGGAGCCTCGGAGAATTTTATACTAGAGAGGACGTAATAGATGAAGTACTTGATGCCGCAGGACTAGACGCCAATGCTATTCAAAGCCTATATAGTAGGTGGAGGCGGGCAAAACGGGCTGGGTCTGAAGAGGCGCCAATAATCTTAGACCCGGCCTGCGGCTCTGGCTCCTTCCTCCTTAGAGTAGCAGATAGAATCTTCAAGGCAGTAGGTTGTAGACCTGACATTGCGAGCTTTATTGAGGACATTCTGGTGGGCATAGATATTAATCCCTTTGCGGTCGAGCTAGCCCGCTTGAATATGATCGTGAAGCTCTCAGACCTTATGACTAATGAGTGTAAGTCAACATACACTCCGTCAAGGATTAAGATATACTGGGGCGATAGTTTAGCTCGAGTTAAGGCTGGAGTAAACCTGGCAGCCCAGCCAGTGATAATAGTTAACCTCCCCGTTTTAGCACCAGTCATAGATACGGATAGGGTAAGGGTTCCCAGGCTTAAGAGTATAGCCCCAGCTAGGATCGTAGACATTGCCTATGGCTACGTGAGGGATAGGAGGAGTTTTGAAGAGTTCTTAGAGCGAGTAGCCTCGGAGGACCCGAGTGCCCGCGACTTTGAGGTCGAGCTTAAAAGCCTCTACGAAGTAGTCGGGAAGATTCATAGAGCGGGGAACGAGAGACTCGTAGAACTCTTAAAGAACGTGATAATGCTGTCAAGCCTTGAAGGCGCCTGCGACTACGTAATAGGAAACCCTCCCTGGGTGAGAGTACATAGGGTGGCACGCCACGTCGTGCGGTTTTTGAGGCAGAACTATTCCTATTTCGATGAAAATTCGACTTACAACCCTGGATTTAAGCGGACAAAGACCCCATTCGCCGAGCAGCACGACTACTCAGTAGCATTCGTGGAGAGGGGGTTAGAGCTTTTACGTGAAGGAGGAGTTCTAAGCTATGTTATAACCTCGAAGGTCTTGAAGTCCATGTACGCGGGGGCGCTTCGAAGCGACCTTATCGAGAACTATAGGATCCTCGAGATCAGGGATTACTCGCTACACCCTAGACCGCTATTCGAGGATGTAGTGAACTACCCCCTAATAATATCTGTGAAGAAGGAAAAGCCCTCCGAAGACCATAAGGTTAAGGTCACTATAGCTAACACCCTTGGCAGCAAGAAACATTTTGCCGTGCTTCAGTCACAGTTACCCTTTGACGAAAACGATAAGAAGTCGCCCTGGCTCGTTGCCCCGCCTGAGGTAATCGAAGCCTTTAGAAATGTAATTCGTGAGAGCGTCAGGTTGGGTGACATCTATGAAGTGCATAGAGGTGTAATGACATCTGCCGATAGCATCTTCATAGGAAAGATTAATAGTGTTAATTGCGAGAAAGGGACTGCCATCGTAGAGTTCGAAGACGGTTCTCGCCGCGAGGTAGAGCTCCACCTTCTCCATCCCTTCGTTAGGGGTAGGGGTGTGGACCCCTTCACTTATAGCTATGACGAGTACATAGTGTTCACCCACGATACCAACGATTTCAAGCCACTGTGGGATTATGACCAGAGAAGAGTGCTAGAGGTGCTAGGCCTTCTAAGCCGAAGCGTAAAAGCGAGGAGCGCCGGGTCAACTGTAGTGTATGTCATACCTGCTAATAGCGCTAGAAGCGCCATAAGTACTCTTAAAAGGCTTATTGCCAGGCTTAGCTCGCTCCAGAACCTAGGATATGATATAAGAAACGTCCTCCCATGTAGCGTGAGAGAGTGCTACGAGGTCACTAAGAATAGTAGGAAGGTTCTCGAGGTTAAATTCGACATAGAGGGGTCTAAGTTTTTAGTCTACGTTGAAGGGTTAAGGATACCAGGTGCTCCTAACGCTACAAGACACTTCCTAGAACCAGAAAACCTGAGAAGGCTGCTAGGACGGGATGACTACAAGGCGAGTCTGCCTCCCTGGGCAGTCTTTAGGGTCTCAAGCGAGAAATTTAGAGACTATAGGATAGCTTGGCAAGAAATAGCATTGCACTTCGAAGCCGCTATTCTACCTTCAAGGCTTAAGGTTAGCCTCTGCAACTCAGAACGGGTTAAACTGCTAGTCCCTAACGTTAAGGTGTATTTCATAGTTGAGCCCAACATAGTCAAGGCGTCAAAGCTGATCCTCTACCTTAACAGCGATCTAGCAAGGACACTCCTCAAACTCAGAGCACTCACACTCAGAGGAGGCTACTACGAGCACCAGTCGACAAGCGTGGGCGCCCTCCCCATACCAGCTAAGCTGTTACAAGGCACCACCTGGAGCTGGATAGAAGAGTATGTCAGGGGCATTGACGCTGAGAAATTAAATGACGTCTTAAAGAAGGTCTACGAGGAACATAGAGTAAGGCTAGCAAAGGAGCTTGTAGAAACTCTCGGACTATCGGAGGATGTGTACAATAAGCTAGTCGAGTGGGGCGCTTGGCTTAATGAGCAAGGTAACCCTAAAGAAGCCTCGATGGAGGTAACAGATGAGGTAAAAGAAGATTAGCATTGAACATCGAGTAAGGTAACTAAAACCCTCTTACTATGCAATAGTCTAAATAACACGATGGGGGTGAACTCAAGTCTTCCTCTGCAGTCTTAGCCGGAAGCTCAGAGTTTCGATTGGTAAGTGAGTGAATGTGAGTAAAGTCGTAAACGATCTTATAGCAGGTGATGGACGCATAGTAATCTTGTACATTGCAGTGTTTGGGCTTCAATGTACTTCTGATATATGGGGGCTGGTTGCCGCCTTAGCGAAGGGGTTAATAGAAAGGCTTTAGAGTAGCTAGGTCCTACTCTGGCTCATAGGTCTAATTTTAGGTACGAGCTATACTTGTATCTATTGTATTCGCTCGTGTTCTCCGGCTTTCTTAGTATGTAGAGTTTCTCGTGGTATATCAATAGGAAGTCCCTTTCCCTGAGCTTCGCCCACTTCTCCCTGGTGGTCTTCATCTTGTGCTGTATCTTTACTACCTCCTCTCTGAGTATGAAACCCGCTTTAAGGAGCATTTCTAGGACGTAGTGGGTTATTGGCACGTAGTGCTTGTGTATCCTGGTATCTCCAACGAGGATGCCCATGTGCCTGCCGGGCTTGAGCAACCTGTAGGCCTCCCTTGCAACCTGGTATATCATGGCTAGGTACTCCTCCAGGCTTCTGGCTGCTGATAGGTCTCCGGGGGTCCTAGTGCCACCGTCGTACACTATTATGTTGTAGTATGGGGGGTGCGTCGCTACAAGGTCTATGCTGCCGCTCTGAATCTTGTCTAGGCTCCTCGCATCTCCATGATATATCTCGACCCTAGCCCTAAGCATGTCGTCTACCGTCACCTCGTCACCGCCGGCGGCCCCGCCCTGGAGCCACATGGTAAGGTCCCCTCGAGAAGCGGCTAGCTTCTCAAGGTGCCTCTCAAGCCAGTAGAGCCTATGCAGAGTCAGCATTACAGCGTTATAGTTGATGTCGACTCCAATACAGTTCCTGCCGAGTAGCTTAGCCTCGATACAAGTAGTACCGCTACCGATCATGGGGTCTAGAACGGTCTCCCCAGGCTCCGTATACATTAGTATCAGCGCCCGGGCCATCTGCGGGGGCCAGTTACCCCGGTAATCCCCCCGATGCGTAGCCCAAGAACCCCTCCTAGGGAAGCTCCACACAGTGGTACTAACATCCGTAAGCTCGTCTAGTGAAGGATGCAGCCGCTTTACCTCGACAGGCTCAAGCTTAATTTTATTACCTTCAACTTCTATTTCTTTATTCCTCTCTGCAAAGTCGAGGTACTCTTCATAAGTTACTCTCCTCATCCTAATCGCATTAACGCTTGCCTTTAACCGGTCCTCTAGCCTCATTCAAATCACCTACCTCCAAACC
>WAKF01000062.1 GCA_015523465.1 Aeropyrum sp. | reverse complement strand
GGGAGGGAGGTTAGGGATCGTGTGGAGTCCGCCATAGTGTATGTTGGCGGCTTGGGCGAGCTTGGGGGGTTGGAGGCAGTCCTCTCTACGGTGCTTGGCGCTTATAGGCTTGAGGCTTTTAGGGGGGAGAGGAGCGTTAGGCTTAGGGAGTTGAAGGTTGCTGGTGGTGTTGACCTGGAGTATGTGTCTGCTGTGGCGGAGGGCGTTTACCTGGCTAGGGATATAGCTAATGCACCCCCCAATGCATTGACTCCTAAGACTCTGGCTTCCGAGGTAGAGAGGCTCTTCTCGGGTCTTAAGGGTGTGGAGGTAGAGGTGTTAGACTATGGGAGGCTCGTTAGGGAGGGGTTCGGAGGCATTGTTTCTGTGGGTAAGGGTAGCGAGGAGAAGCCCACCCTGACTATAGTCAGATATCGCGGTGGGGGTCGTAGAGTCGCTCTCGTGGGCAAGGCTGTAGTGTTTGATAGTGGCGGTATCAACCTGAAGCCTAGCCAGGGCATGACTTATATGAGGGCTGATAAGGCTGGGGGCGCGGCTGTGCTGGGGGCTGTATGGGCGGCTGCGAGGCTAGGCTTAAACCTAGACATCTACGCCCTCGTGCCGGCGGTGATCAACGTTCCAAGCGGATCGTCGTACCTACCCAGCGACGTTATAAGGATGTGGGATGGGACTTGGGTCGAGGTTACTAACACTGACGCTGAGGGGCGCCTGATACTAGCCGACGCTATGGCCTATGCTGCTGAGAGGCTTGGGGCCGAGGTAGTCGTAGACCTGGCTACCTTGACGGGAGCTATAGTAGTCGCCCTAGGCCCCTTAGTGGCAGGCTTATTCACGAGAGATGAAGAGCTGGCTAGAGTAGTCGAAGAGGCTTCTAGAGCCTCCGGCGAGAGGGTCTGGAGGATGCCCATGATCGACGACTATTCCAAGCCCATGAAGAGCGGGGCTCAGGTAGGCGATATAATAAATGCTTGGCAGAGGTATGGGGGTGCCATATTCGGCGCTCTCTTCCTAGAGAGGTTTGCTCACGGGAGGAAGCATGTGCACCTAGACATAGCTGGGCCTGGGATCGCGTACGAGGCCGGCCAGTTAACCCCGGAGTACTGGCCTGATAGGGGCCTAGCTCCAGGCTATGGAGTGAGGCTGCTGGTTGAGGCTCTAAGGAGGATGGGGGGAGGCGGGTAGTGGTAACGCTTATGGGTAAGTGTAAGCCTCTGATAGGTGTAGTCCACCTACCGCCCCTCCCAGGCTCGCCTGGGTATAGGGTTAGGAGGTGGCCTCCGGGCGCTGGGAGGCGGTGGAGTATCGAGGATATAGTGGAGTATGCCGTGTCGGAGGCTAGGTCCTACGTGGAGTCTGGCTTCGACGCAGTGATCGTGGAGAACTACGGCGACACCCCCTACCCTAAGAGGCCCACGCCCCTCCAGGTAGCCGCTATGGCTAGGGTAGTCTCGGAGGTTGTTAGGGCTATTGGGGGTGGGCGTGTGGGTGTTAACATGTTGAGGAACGGGGCTGCGGAGGCTATAGCTGTTGCCGTAGCCTCTGGAGCAGGGTTCGTAAGGGTTAACAGCCTGTGCGAGACAAGGTTGACGCCTGAAGGCTTGATAGAGCCGGAGGCCCAGAGGGTAGCCTGGGCTCTCAGGGCTGTGGACGCCCTCGACGACGCTCCAATACAGGTTCTAGCAGACGTCGACGTGAAGCACAGCTACCCCCTGGCTAAGTATAGCGTGAAGGAGGCGGTGAAGGACTGCATTGAAAGGTCTGGGGTCCCCCTGGCAGCAGTCATAGTCACGGGTAGCGCTACAGGCGAGGAAGCGACGCCGGTAGACGTGGAAGAGGCAGCCAGCGCCGCCAGGCCCTACGGGGTCGCAGTCGTAGTTGGCAGCGGGGTGTCAACTGCAAACCTACCCAGATACTGGCACTCAGCAGACGGATTCATAGTAGGCTCGAGCGTCAAGGTCGGAGGGGTACCCTGGAACCCTGTAGACCGCGAGAAGGCTTCAGCCCTCGCAGCACTAGCCTCACAGTATAGGAGGTTTAGTGAGGAGTGCGAGGGAGGGGATGAAGAGTAGTACCCGGCCCGAGGCCCCCAGGGCCCGTGAAGAGCCTAGTCCAGCCAGACCCCACTATAATGGTATGACGGGCACCTCTCCGAACCTCTTCAGGTATACCTTATCGCCGGGTTCTACTTCCTCCACCGGTATGACCCTCACCCCAACCACTCTACCCTTAACCCGCGAGTACGCTTCCGCCTCGAGTAGTAGCCCTGCGACTCCGTCCCTCGAGGCTGGTAGCACTACCATGTCTAGGCCTGCGAGGCAGACTCCAGCTAGCCTCAATAGGTCCCTAGCCCTGGTGTCGCCTTCAGCAGCCCGCAACTTCAGCTTCAGGTCCTCCGCTACAGGTAGTTGGACCTCGTTGAACCCGGTAACCCTCCCGGGCCCCAGCTTTGAGGCCGCCCTCTCGATGGCCTTGTTGAGCATGTATAAGCCCCAGGCGAACCCTGGGTCTGGGAGCCTGACGCCCGCAATCTCCTCTACTAGGCCCAGCACTGTTTCCTCCATCCAGGGTGATATGCTGAGGTCCACAGCGTAGCCCTCAGCGCCTAGGAGTGAGGCTGCTTCACGCCCGGCTGAGAGGGCTAGCTTGCCAGCCTCCACCATAGCCTCAACAACCCCCTCCAGCCCGTCCCTGCGGAAGGCCTCTCTTAGGTGGTTTGGGTAGAGGAGGGCTACGGTTACGATCGTCTCACCCTCTCTAGCATGGCTCAGCGGGTAGTATGGCGTTAGGAGCCCGTCTCCTAGAGGGTTAAACCCCATGTGAACGGGGTAGTCGGGAGACCTGGAGGCGGCTTTGTGGAATGCCTCTGATGCGAGCCTAGCCTCGCTCCACCCCCCACCACCATAGAGTATCGAGACGAAGAAGCCCCTCTCAACCAAGTCTACAACTGCTTCAACATCCTCTTCACCGCTAAGCCTATACCCCCCCAGGTTCACGAAGACCCCTTCTAGGTCGCCTGGCTCCAGGTCCTCAGCAGCCTCGAGAGCCCCCCTAAAGCCGCCTCCAGCCGGAGCAAAAGTTATCCTCACGCTCTCAACGCCCACGCCAAAGAGGCTAGAAACCCTATCCTTAGCCTCCAACAGCCTAAACGCAAGGTCCTCAGCGTCAGCCTCGTGAAGAGGCTTCCCATAGTGTAGAGTTATAGCCCTCACCCTAAACCCCGCCACCAGCTCCTCACCACCCTGAAAGGCGCCCAGTACGACTCTTTATACTTCAATACACTAGGAGGGGTTGGGTTGAAGGCCGGGAGAGGCCCCTTCACCCTCCCCCACTAGGGGGTGTCTGAGGCCCTCCACAGCCTAGCTATATGCCTAGAAACCGCTTAAGCGTGTCTCCAGCCCGCAGGACCTAGCCTAGGAGGGGATTACCCTTAAAAAGGAGGGGAGGGGGCATGCTATATGGCGCCTAGCCTGTCTATCTCTTCTTGCTCTATGTTCATGGTCTTCAGTATCTCTTTGTACCTGTTCCTTATGGTGACCTCTGTTACCCCCGCCACACTGGCTATCTCCTTCTGCGTCTTCCTTATCCCATGTTTTAGGGCTGCTAGGTAGACTGCGGCCCCCGCCATGCCGCTGGGGTCTTTGCCCGATGTGAGCCCCCTCTTCTTAGCCTCCCTTATTATGTTTATCGCCTCGTCAGCCACCCTCTCAGGCAGGCCCAGGGCGCTTGTTATAGTGTAGACGAAGTCCTCGGGCCTCCTAACAGGTATCTTCAGCCCCAGGTCCCTCACTATGAGCCTGTAGCTCCTAGAGACCTCCCTCTTAACGTCGGGGTCCACAGTACCCTTCATAGCCTCTATTATCTGGGTTATAGTGTGAGGCGTGCCGTGTATCCTGCAGGCGGCGTAGAGGGCGGCGGCGGCTATACTCTCGATGCTCCTACCCCTAGTTAACCCCTTCTGTAGAGCCTCCCTGTAGATCCTGCTAGCCTCCTCCACTATGGTATCCGTGAGCTCCAGCTTTGATGCAACATCCTTGATCAGGTTTATAGCCTGCTGCAGGTTCTTATCGGCGGCCCCGAAAGGCTTTGTGGGTCTCGGGGGTATCTTCCCGGGTAGGCCCGTCTGGGTTAGCCCCTTAAGCGGGTGCCTCTCTACTGTAAGATCTGCTCCAACCCCCCAGTTAACGTCGCTAGGCCTAACAGCACCGCTGTGGTGCACCTTTCTCTCACGGTCCTCGGGACTGTAAGCCTTAACGCCGGTCTCGTCGAAGGCTAGCTCCTCGATCACGTGTCCTGTATCGAGGCAGACGTATTTGCCGTGCTCGTCTAGAACTATGTTCTTACACTTTACCTCGCCGCCCTCACCTTCCCCAGCCCCCATAGCTATCCACCCTTAAGCATTACTCCCCTAGATGCGGGGCGATACCCTTAATAAGTTTCGAGGAAAGCATTTATAAATGTTTATGCAGTTTACCGATATAATCAAGGCTTTAGTAGGAGCCCGACGCAATAATATTTGTTATTATAGAAAATGCTTATGGCTATGTTATGCTGTGTTGCTAGATTTAAGTCACTTACATACAATAACATATAATACTACTAATAATATACTATTGGGATCGGCACCCCAGCCTAGTAGTCTTCAAGCCTTACACCATCAGCCCCAGGAACGGCTTTAAACACGCTCGACGCCATCCCCTCTACAACTTTCATAACCCTCTCAG